>JBBSKV010000105.1:0-6048 GCA_038255955.1 Propionibacteriales bacterium | reverse complement strand
GTCCTCCTGCAGATCGCGGTTGTAGGCCAGCGGCAGCGCCTTGAGCGTGGCGAGCAGACCCGACAGGTTGCCGATCAGGCGCCCCGCCTTGCCGCGGGCGAGCTCGGCGATGTCGGGGTTCTTCTTCTGCGGCATGATGCTGGAGCCCGTGGAGTACCCGTCGTGCAGCGTGACGAAGTCGAACTCCTTGGTGTTCCAGATGATGATCTCCTCGGCGAACCGGGAGAGATCGACACCGATCTGAGCCGTGATGAAGGCGAACTCGGCGACGAAGTCGCGGGCCGCTGTCCCATCGATGGAGTTGGGCGTGGAGTCGGTGAAGCCGAGATCGACCGCAATCTGGCGCGGGTCGAGCCCCAAGGAGGTCCCCGCGAGGGCCCCTGACCCGTAAGGGGAGTCGGCTGCCACGCGCGCGTCCCAGCCAGCGAGCCGGTCCAGATCGCGCACCAGAGGCCACGCGTGGGCCATCAGGTGGTGCGACAGGAGCACCGGCTGTGCGTGCTGCAGGTGGGTGCGGCCCGGCATCGGGTCGGTCAGGTGTGCCTCGGCCTGGTCGGCGATGGCGCCGACCAGATCTCGCACGAAGGTGTCGAGCACCCGGGCGTGATCGCGCAGATACACCTTGAACAGCGTGGCGACCTGGTCGTTGCGCGAGCGACCGGCGCGCAGTCGTCCGCCCAGCTCGGGGCCGAGTCGTTCGATCAGACCGCGCTCCAGCGCGGTGTGCACGTCCTCGTCGTCAGGACCGGGTCGAAAGTCGCCGGAATCGACGTCAGCGGCAAGCGCGTCGATGCCCGCGACCAGGGCCGTCAGGTCTTCCGGTCCGAGCAGACCGGCGGCGGCCAGCACCCGGGCGTGGGCTCGCGAGCCGGCCAGGTCGTACGGAGCCAGCCGCCAGTCGAAGTGGGTCGAGCGGGACAGCTCGACCAGCTCGGGCGAGGGTCCGGAGGCGAAACGTCCGCCCCACAGGCTGGTCTTCTGGCTCTCGGAGTCAGCAGTCACGGTCACACCCTGTCAGAAGCGGTTGGCAGATCGACGTCGATCGGCAGGTCGGCCAGCGCGAGGAATCGTCGAGCCACGGCCTCGCCGCCGTCGGGATCGCGCGCGATGAGCATCAACGTGTCGTCGCCGGCGATGGTGCCGATGACGTCGGGCTGCGCCGTGTGGTCGATCGACGAGGCGAGGAACTGCGCAGCACCCGGCGGGGTGCGCAGGACGACGAGGTTGCCCGAGGACTCCGCGGAGACCAGCACGTCGCGGGCGATGCGCTGCAACCGATGCTGGGCCGCTTCGGTGGACTGCGCCGAACGCGGCGTGCGATCGCCACCCTCGGCCGGAACGGCGTAGACCAGCGAGCCGTCGCTGTGCCTTACTCGGACCGCGTCGAGCTCCACCAGATCGCGCGACACGGTCGATGCCGTGGCCGTGACGCCCTGCTGGTCCAGCAGCACGGTCAGGTCGCTCTGCGACCGCACGGTGTGCCGGCTCAGCAGGTCGATGATGAGCTGCTGGCGAGCGGCCTTCGTAGCCGGGATGCTCATCATCGACCGTCCTGAATTCGCCCGGGTCCGGCGCTGATCAGCTGCTGGCGAGCGGCTTTTGTAGCCGGGATGCTCACGCTGCCGCCTCACTGTTCGCCAACAGCCACACCAGCAGCGCCTTCTGGGCGTGCAGCCGGTTCTCGGCCTCGTCCCACACCACGCTCTGCGGTCCGTCGAGCACGTCGGCGGAGATCTCCAGGCCGCGGTAGGCGGGCAGACAGTGCATGACGATCGCCTCCGGGTCGGCCAGTGCCATCGCGTCGGTGGTGATCGAGTAGGGGCCGAACAAGGCGAGTCGGGCTTCCTTCTCGGACTCCTGACCCATCGAGACCCACGTGTCGGTGATGACGACGTCAGCACAGGCGATCGCCTCGGCCGGGTCGGTGGTGGCGCGAACCGAGCCGCCCGTGGCGGCCGCGATCTTCTCGGCCTCCGCGTAGATCGTCGGATCCGGCTGGTGGCTGGGCGGGGACCCGACGCGCACGTGCATGCCGGCGGTCGCTCCCCCAACCAGGTAGGAGTGCGCCATGTTGTTCGCCCCGTCGCCCAGGTAGGCCACGGTCAGTCCGGCCAGCGTGCCCTTGCGCTCGATGACGGTCTGCCAGTCGGCCAGGATCTGACACGGGTGGAAGTCGTCGCTGAGCGCGTTGATGACCGGGACCCCGGCGTGCTCGGCCATCTCCACGAGGCCGGCCTGGGCCGACGTGCGCCACACGATCGCGCTGGTCATGCCGCCGAGGACACGCGCGGTGTCGGCCACCATCTCGCCGCGGGCACCCTGCGTCATGGCGGTGTCGAGGATGACCGGATTGCCCCCGAGGTCGGCGATGCCGACGGCGAAGGACACCCGCGTGCGCGTCGATGCCTTGTCGAAGATGACAGCGACGCTGCGCGGACCGGCCAGGGGTGTATGCGCATAGGGCTCGGCCTTCAACGTGGCCGCCAGAGCGAGCACTTCGGCCTGCTCGGCCGGGCTCAGGTCGTCATCGCGCAGGAAGTGCCTCATGCCGATCCCGCCTGGTCCAGCAGATCGCGCAGGATCGCGACGGCATCATCGGCCTGCTCGACCGACATGACCAACGGCGGCACGAGGCGCAGCCGGTCCGGAGTCGGGGCGTTCAGGATCAGGCCCCGGCCCAGCGCCGCCTTGGCGACCTGTGCGGCAACGGCCGAGGTGAGCACCACCCCGAGGAACAGCCCGCGGCCGGTGATCTCGGTGATCGCCGGGTGGCCGGCCAGGCCAGTCCGGAATCGTTCGCCGACCGTCACGACGTGCGCCAGCAGGTCCTCGCTCTCGATCGTGTCGATGACGGCCAGCGCCGCAGCCGTGGCCACGGGGTTGCCCCCGAAGGTGGTGCCGTGGTTGCCGGGCTGCAGCAGGGTGGCCGCGTCATCGAGCGCGATGCAGGCACCGATCGGGAGACCGCCGCCCAGGCCCTTGGCCAGCGTGATCAGGTCCGGGACGACGCCGGACGGCGCGTGAGCGAACCACTCGCCGGTGCGGCCCATGCCGCTTTGCACCTCGTCGACCCACATCAGCGCACCGTGCCGCTGGGTGATCTCGCGGACTCGCGCCAGATAGCCCTCCGGCGGCACGATGACGCCGGCCTCGCCCTGGATCGGCTCGACCACGACGGCCGCGACCGTGTCGTCGACCAGCTGCTCCAGCGCGTCGGCATCCCCGTACGGCGCCCAGATGACATCACCGGGTAGCGGTTCGAACGGCGCGCGGTAGGCCTCCTTGGAGGTCAGGGCCAGGGAACCCATGGTGCGGCCGTGGAAGGACCCGTGGGTGGCGACGATCGTGGTGCGCCCGGTGCGTCGGGTGGCCTTCAGTGCCGCCTCGTTGGCCTCGGCGCCGGAGTTCGCGAAGAACACCCGCCCTTCGTGGCCGACCAGTGACAGGAGCTTCTCGGCCAGCGTCACCTGGGGCTCGGTGGCGAAGAAGTTGGACACGTGGCCGAGGGTCGACATCTGCGTCGAGACGGCCTCGACCAGAGCCGGGTGCGCGTGCCCGAGCGCATTGACCGCGATGCCCGCCAGCAGGTCCAGGTACCGGTTGCCGTCGGCGTCCCAGACGTAGCAGCCCTCGCCTCGCACCAGCACGGTCTGAGGTGGTCCGAAGGTGTTCATGACCGCGTGCGTGTACCGGTCGGTCCACTGCGCTGAGCTGGTCACGCGTCGTCCCCCGTGGCGCTGGTCGTGTACAGCGCGGTGCGGATGCGCGTCTCGACACCGGGCACCACCTGCGTGCCGACGCCCTGGTCGGTGAACATCTCCAGCAGGACGGCGTGCGGCGTGCGGCCGTCCACGACGGTGGAGCGCTTGACCCCACCCTGCACGGCCTTGAGGCAGGCGGTCATCTTGGGAATCATCCCGGTGGCGAGGCCGGGAATGATCTGCTCGAGCGCCTCGGGGCTGATCTCGCCGATGACGTCGGTGCTGTTGGGCCAGTCGGCGTACAGGCCCTCGACGTCGGTGAGGACCAACATCTTGTCGGCACCCAGCGCGATCGCGAGGGCTGCGGCTGCCGTGTCGGCGTTGACGTTGTGCACCTGACCGTGGGCGTCCGGGGCGATCGTCGAGACGACCGGGATGCGGCCCGCCTGGATCAGGTCGAGCACCGCCTCCGGGCGCACGCCGACGACCTCACCGACCAGACCGATGTCGGTCGGCTCGCCGTCGATGATCGGCATCGCCTTCTCGGCCCGGAACAGACCGCCGTCCTCGCCAGACAGCCCGACCGCAAGGTCGCCGTGCTGGTTGAGCAGACCCACGAGCTCGCGGCCGACCTGGCCGGTCAGCACCATGCGGACGACCTCCATCGCCTCGGGCGTCGTGACACGCAGGCCGCCGCGGAACTCCGACTCGATGCCGAGCCGGTCCAGCATCGAGCTGATCTGCGGGCCGCCACCGTGCACGACGACCGGCTTGAAGCCGGCCAGGCGCAGGAACACGATGTCCTCGGCGAAAGCCTGCTTGAGCGTCTCGTCGGTCATGGCGTTGCCGCCGTACTTCACCACGATGACCTTGCCGTGGTAGCGCTTCAGCCAAGGCAGTGCGTGGGCGAGCGTGACGGCCTGGTCGGTCGCCTTCTTCCACTCGTCGGGGTGCCACTCGTGGTCAGAATCAGGAAAGTCAGTGGTCATGATGAGTACGCCGAGTTCTCGTGGACGTACGCCTGCGTGAGGTCGTTGGTCCAGATGGTGCCCGACTGGTCGCCGGACTTGAGATCGATCGTGACCGACACGGCGCGGTCGGTCAGATCGATCGCGTCGGGGGACTCCCCCGGCCCGCTGGTGCGGCAGACCCAGACCCCGTTGAGGGCGACGTCGAGGTCGGCCGGGTCGAAGGCAGCCTGCGTGGTGCCGACCGAAGCCAGGATGCGGCCCCAGTTCGGGTCCTTGCCGAAGATCGCGCACTTGAACAGGTTGCTGCGGGCCACCGAGCGCCCCACTTCCAGAGCGTCGTCGACGGTGGCGGCGCCCAGAACCTCGATGGCGATCTCGTGATCGGCACCCTCGGCGTCGGCCAGCAGCTGCAGGGCGAGATCGCGACACACGGCGGTGACGGCCTCGGTGAACTCCTCGGCATCCGGTGAGACGCCGGAGGCACCGCTGGCCATCAGCAGCACGGTGTCGTTGGTCGACTGACAGCCGTCAGAGTCCAACCGATCGAAGGTGAGCGCGGTCGCGGCGCGCAGCGCGGCGTCGGCCGTGGCCGAATCCACGTCGGCGTCCGTCGTGATGACCACCAGCATCGTGGCCAGCGCTGGCGCCAGCATGCCGGCGCCCTTGGCCATGCCGCCGACGGTCCAGTCACCACGTCCCTCGCCACCTCGGTGGGCGACGGCTTCCTTGGCGACGCTGTCAGTGGTCATGATCGCGGTGGCAGCAGCATGTCCGGCATCGGCGCTGAGCGCGTCGAGCGCCGAGCCCACTCCGCCCAGCAGCGCGTCACGATCGTTGAGCAGGCCGATCAGACCGGTGGAGCAGATCTGGATCTCGACCGCCCCGACGCCGAGACGCTCGGCGACCAGCTCGGCCGTGCGGTGGGTGGTCGTGAAGCCCTCGGCACCGGTGTAGCAGTTGGCGCCGCCGGAGTTGATGGCCACGGCCTTGGCCGTGCCGCCGGTGATGGCCTGCTCGCTCCAGAGGACCGGATTGGCCTTGCAGCGGTTGCTGGTGAACACAGCCGCGGCCGACTGGTTGGGACCGTCGTTGACCACGACGGCGATGTCGGGCTGGCCGGTGCTCTTCAGGCCAGCGACCGCGCCGGCGGCGCGGAATCCCTGCGCTGCGGTGACGCTCACTGGTCTGCCTTTTTCGCTGCGCTCATGGTGATACCCCTGTCGTGGGAAGACCCGTGGTCTCGGGGAGGCCGAGAGCCAGGTTCATGGACTGGATGGCGCCGCCAGCGGTGCCCTTGACCAGGTTGTCGATCACGCTGGTGACCACGAGCCGGCCGACCTTCTGGTCGATCGCGACCTGGATCAGCGCCGTGTTGG
>JBBSKV010000104.1:0-6052 GCA_038255955.1 Propionibacteriales bacterium | reverse complement strand
AGCTCGGGCTCGACGACGAGCTCGTCATCGTCGACGGGGGCTCGAACGACGGCACCGCCGAGGCCATCACAAGAGCTGCGTCATCCGATCCGCGAATTCGGCTGGTGGTGGCCGAGGGCGCGGGGATCTCGAGCGGTCGCAACATCGGCATCAGCACGGCGCGGCACCAGATCATCGCCTGCACCGACGTCGGCTGCGACCCCTCCGCGAGCTGGCTCACTGCTCTGCGCAGTGCGGTCGCAGCCCATCCCGACGCGGGTCTGTGGACCGGCACGTACCGCGCCGCCGTGCACGACTCGGCGCAGCTGGCGCTGGCGGCTGTCGGATACCCCGAGCCCCGCGAGCTCGACCATCCGAACCTGTTGAGCCGTGCGTACACGAGGCTTTTCGGACTGCGGTTCGACTCCACCATGCCCACCGGACGTTCCATGGCGTTCTCGCGAGAGGCGTGGCAGACCGCCGGCGGATTCCCCGAGGACCTGCAGACCGGCGAGGACGTGCTGTTCGGCCAAGCCATCTGCCGCACCCACCGAAGCGTCCTGGTTCGCGACGCCGAGGTCGTGTGGGAGCAACGACCCACCCTGCGCGCCACCGCGAAGATGTACTTCCGTTATGGCCGCGGCTCCGGACTCTCCCTGAACCGGCGGCTGCTGGTGCGCGACACGCTCCGCGCGGCCGGGTACGTCGTGGGCCCCGTGCTGCTGGCTCGAGGCGATCGGACGTCCCTCGCGGCGGCCCTGACCGGCGCGACGTTGTACTGGTCGTTGCCGTGGTCGCGCATCCGGCAGGCAGAGGGGCGCCGGAGCGACCGTGTGGCAGCGGCGCTGCAGGTCCCGGCCCTGGCTGCGCTGCGCGACCTGTCCAAGGTGGCGGGCGCTGTCGACGGACTCGCGCGCAGGATGAGGCGCTCGTGATGACCGTTCCCGCCTCCTTGACCACCGACCCGCAGATCATCGTCGACGTGGCGAAGTCCGTGGCCGATCGCGCCCGAATCCTCCGTGAGATCGAGGGTCGACGCTGGGCCGTGCGTCACGGCATCAGGACCGCCTCCACGATCTCGCACGCCGACGACGGTGCCTGGCTGGCCACGCAACGCCTGATCGACCAGCCCGAGACCACGATGGCCTACGTGGAGTCCGCGTGGGAGACCGCCGAGCGGCTCAGCCGGCTCGAGGACCCCGGCTTCGCCACCGGAGCGGCCAGCTGGCGGGCCCCACGCTGGTCGGTGCCGGTCCGGGTGTGGCGACTGATGCGGGCCGGCATCGCGCCCACCACCTTCGTGCAGACCAGGCGCGCTGCCGCGGCGCTGCCGGTGGACGCCATGGCGCACCACGACTACCACCGCGCCAACGTGCTGAACACACCGTCCCTCGGCGGGGTGACCGTGGTCGACTGGGAGTACGCCGGACCCGGCCCGCGCCATCTCGACATCATCCACCTGATCGTCGACCTCCCGTCCGATGAGCTGGCCGAAGCGGCCTGGCGCCTGTTGCTCGAGCACGCTGAGCCCGGCGAGCGGCACCTGCTGGCCGTTCAGCTGCGCTGGGTGGCCCTGCGGACGTGGGCCAGCGAGGCCCACCTCTCCGCCGACGACTCGCACCCCTTCACGGCGGTGCGGCGCCGCAGTCGCTGGCTGCTGGCCCAGCAGTGGGCTGACGAGATCGACCCCGGTGCCGACCGATGAACCGCACCACGACGTCGACCGTCACCGTCACCACGGGCGCCGAGGCGCTGCGCACGCTCGAGGACCACGCGGACGCCATCGATGGCAGCACACAGGCGTTCTGCCAGCGGTCCTCGTGGCTGCTTCGTGCCGCCCGGCTCCTGCCCGGCGATCCACTCGTGGTGGCCGTGCACGAGGACGGCGCCCTGACCGGCTTCCTCGCCGCCACGGCGCAGCGGGGGCGCCGCGTCACGCGGATCGAGCTGCTCGGCGGCGACCTGAACGACTACGCACCCATGTTCGCCACCAGCCACCACGCCGCCCAGCAGGTGGCCACGGCCTTCGTCGACTGGCTCGGGACGCAGCGACGCTGGCTGGTCGAGATCGACCAGATCGACGACCCGGCGCTGGCCGCGGAGCTCGCGGCCCGGCTCGGCGCTTCACCCGTCGACGGTGCGGCCATGCCGCGGATCGTCCAGCTTGCCGACTTCACGCCGTCCAAGAGCGCTCGCAAGGCCAACCGCAAGACGGCCAATCGGCTCGACGTGGACGGCCGCGACTGGCACTTCGACCGGTTCGGCTCTGATGCCCCGGCCGATCTCGTCGGCTCACTGGTGGCCCTGCGACGCGAGCGCGACCATGCCAGCGGCCGGCGCAGCCACCTCGACGACCCGGCTCGGCGCGACTTCTACCTCGAGACGGTCCACGATCTGCTGGGACGCGGGTTGGCCACGATCCACACCCTGACGATCGACGACGTGCTGGCCGCGTACGTCATCGGCCTGCGCGACCAGTTTGTCCATCGAGTGTGGGACGGACGGGTGGCGGTCGGCTACGAGCGGTACCGGGCCGGGATCGCCTGCACCTGGCGCATGCGCGAGGACGCGCAGGCCGATCCTCTGGTCGACACCCTGGACTGGTTGCGCGGCAGCAACCCGGAGAAGATCCACAACGACGTGGTGACCCTGCCCTGCCTGCGCGCCACCTCGCATCGATCCGTCGACCGCGTCGACCGGTGGACCACCGCCACCAGGTCGGGCCTCAAGTCGCTGGTGCCGACGCGGGTCCGCACCTTCTTGGTGGGTCGATCGTGAGCGACACCGGCACCGCCCGCCGGCACGGCCGAGCCGTCCTGATCCTCTCGGCTTCCGAGGTGGCCGGCAAGATCGCCACCCTGCTGACGTTCATGCTGATCGCCCGCATGTCCAGCGTGGCCGACTACGGCCTGTTCGCCTACGGCCTGAGCCTTGGCCTGCTGCTGTCGGTGCTGAGCTCCATGGGCCTCGACGCGCGACTGGTCCAGCTGGCCGGCCGGGACCGAAGCCACCTGGACGCCTGGCTGACCGCACTAGTCGCCTTCCGCGCGCTGATCGGCGTGGCCATCATGGCTGGGCTCTGGTTCGTGCTGGTGGTCGTCGACGTGGATCCCGAGCGTCGACTGGTGCTGGTGTGCCTGCTGCTGGCCGCGTTGATCGACACCGTCAATGACGCGTTCCGGGCGGCCTCGTCGGTCTACGACCGCCAGCAGGGGCCGGCGATCGTGCTGGTCGTTCAGCGCTTCGTGACCCTCGGCCTGGTCGCCTACGGCGCCAGCGGTTCGGGGACCGTGGGCCACGCGGCGATCGCCTACCTGATCGGGACCGTGGTCGGCGCGGTGGCCATGGCAGCCGTGGCTCGGCGCGCGGGCGCACATCTTCACCCCTCGTCGGTGCGCGCGTCGCACCTGCGGGCCCTGGTCGTGGCCATCCCGGTCTACGGCGGCAACGCGCTGGTCTCGATGGCCCTGTTCCGGATCGACATCGTCATTCTCGCCGCGCTGGCCGGCGACGTCGCCGTGGGCCACTACTCGGCCGCCTACCGCCTGATCGAGACCGCACTGTTCATCAGCTGGTCGTTGTCGCGGGTCATCACGCCGATCCTGGCGCGCGAAGGGAGCTCCAGCCGGGTGTCGGCCCAGACCCTCGGGGTGGCCTATGTGGTCGTCACCGCCATCTACCTGCCCTACGGCGTGGCCCTGGCGATCGATGGCGACCAGATCGTGGATCTGTTGTTCGGCAGCGGCTTCCAGACCAGCTCGGTGTTCCTCTGGCTCGCGCTCGCGCCGTGGCTGTTCGGCCTGGGCCACATGGCAGCAACGGCGCTGCTGTCGTGGCGCCCGGACCGCACGGTGCTGCTGGCCAGCGTTCTCGCTCTCAGCGCCAACATCGCCCTCAACCTGGTGCTCATCCCCCGCTTCGACGAGGTTGGCGCTGCTGCAGCGACGACCGTCGCCTTCGCGGTCCAGATCGCCGTCACGTTCTACGCCATCCGCCGGCACGTCCTGACCGGCCAGGTCCTGACCGGTGTGGCGATCGCCGTGGTCAGCACCCTGCTCATGCTGGTGGTGATGCTGGCGATCTCGTCGTTGTGGCTGTCACTGGTGGCCGGAGTGCTCGTCTACGTCTGCACGTGGTGGGTCGCGACCCGCAGATTCGACCCTGCCACCGCCGCGCTCGTGCTCACGGTCGTGGGTCGCAGGACCCGGAGCGACGCGTGATCACCGTCTGGGGAACGCGATTCATCCTGCTCGCCATCGTGCTGGTTCCCTTGGCCACGGTCTCGGTCGGCGGCGTGGGTCCGACGGCTCTGGCGATGCTGGCTGCCGGGTGGCTGGCGCTCGCTCACCGCATCAGCACCGGGACTCTCGGCCAGGTCCCCGGGACCCTCGTCGCCCTGGGAGTCCTCGCCACGTCATTCGTCGCATCGACCGCGGCCGCCCAGGCGCCGGCCAGTGCTGTCCGCATCACCCTGACGATCATCATCGGTGTCGGCTTCACCCTCGCCGTCACCACCTTCGTTCGACCTGCGGACCTGCCCCGTTACGCAACGGCCTGCCTCGTCATGGCCGCGACCGTCGGGGCCTGGTCCCTGACCACCGCAGGTCAGATGACCTCAGGCGTCGGCGGCGGCGTGGTCACCGGCCGGCTGCAGGGACCGTTCGCCCAGCCCAACGAGCTCGGCGCGTTCTGTGCCCTCGTGCTCCCCCTGTGCCTGGCGGTCCTCGCTGCTGCTGACAGCCGGCGCACGCGACTGGCTGCCGGTGCCGCCGCTGGCCTCGTCGCCATCGCGGGGGCGCTCAGCCTGTCCCGCGGATCCTGGCTGGGCGCAGCGGCCGGCGTCCTCGTGCTGGCGATCTTCCTGCCGGCCGTTCGTCGGTCGCTGCGACGCGCCGCGGCCGGCATCGCGGGCGGTCTGCTGCTCGCGGCGGTGGTCACCGCAGGGTCGATCACGTCGGTGCTCACCGAACGACTCGGGTCGATCGGCTCCGCCGGCGACAATCCGTACGACTTCCGTCCCGAGCTGTGGTCCACGGGACTGCGCGTCGCCATGGATCACCCGCTGCTCGGCGTCGGACCCGGACAGTTCAAGATCGCGTCATCGAACGCCGAGTACGCGCTCTACAACTACGTGGCTGAGCACCCGCACAACATCGTGCTGACCGTGGCCGCCGAACACGGCGCCTACGGTCTGCTGGCGTTCGGGCTGTCCCTCGGTCTCCTGATCGCCGGTTTCGTGGCGCTGGTGCGCGCCGAACCTGCGCGCGACAAGCCGTCGCCCGCCTACTGGTGCGCCGCCGGCTCGATGGCCGGGCTGCTCGCGGTGGGTGTGCACGGCATCGTCGACATGCCGCTGCGCAACCCCATCCTGAACGCCGCCGTGTGGGTCGTGCTGGCCCTCGCTGTCGCGTCGACGGCGGTCGTCACCTCCGCCCCCGCACTCCAACGACGACGGAGCCTCGCATGAGCACGCAGACCACCGAACGGCTCCGGGCCCGGAGCCTCATTCATCCCGACGAGTCCCGCTGGGTCATCGTGGTCGGCGCGCTGCTGCTGATGCTGGTGTTCGACCTGCTGGCCCTCACGGTCTACGTGATGCCGCCGAAGTACACCGCCGAGAGCGTGGTGGCGATTCGTCCCGTCGAGACTGCCGAGACCTCGACCGACGATCTGAAGCTGATCGCCAACGAGCTTGCGGTGTACCTGTCCAACCAGAGCATCCAGGACTTCGTGACGTCCGACAGCTCGGACTCCTCGTTCAACGTGCGCGTCGACCCCGACACCGCCACGGTCCGGATCAGCGCCACGACGGCGAACCCGGCCCAGTCGATCAGTGCAGCCGACCGGCTCGCCGAGCTGGCACAGTCCAAGACCACCGACCGCGCCACCACCGACTCGCTGTCGCAGGCCAGCGACAACCCGCTGGACGAGGGACCGCCCCGGCTGATGTACCTGGCCGCAGCCCTGGCCATGACGACTGGGCTGGGCGCCACCTTGCTGATCATGCGACGACCCAGGGACTGAGCGGCATGGCTGCACCGACGATCCTGATGTACCACGGCATCGACACCGT
>JBBSKV010000103.1:0-6054 GCA_038255955.1 Propionibacteriales bacterium | reverse complement strand
CGCCGTGCCGCTGGGCCAGCCGGGACCCGAGCTCGTCCTCGCCACCTTCCACGGCTTCGCCCCCGAGCGCGTGCACCGCGCCATCCCGAGCGCATGGGAGCTCGCGGACCGCGACCAGATCCTGCAGGCGCGGCTCGACCAGGGACGCGACGTGATCCGGCCGGGCGTCGAGGCCTCCAGGGTCGACATCCGTCGCGCCGCCGACGTCATGGCCGCGGCGCTGCCCACCCTCGAGCTCGCAGTGCGCCCCCTTGCTGCTGCCAACGTGGGACTGCCGGTGCCGGCCGACCACCTCGGCCGGTTCTGGCACAGCGCCACCGCGCTGCGCGAGTACCGCGGCGACTCGCACCTGGCCGTGCTGACCTGCGCCGAGCTCGACGGCGTCTGCGCCAACGTGCTGGAGGTGGCCGCCGGACTGACCTTCACCACTCAGCAGCACATGCGCGGCTGGACCGACGAGGAGTGGGCTGCCGGAACCCGACGCTTGCAGGACCGGGGCTGGCTGGACGACGCGGGCGCCATCACCGCTGAGGGGGGTACCGCCCGCGCCGGAATCGAGGACGAGACCGACCGGGTCACGTTGGCCGGCATCCCGGCCGAGACGGTCGATTCGCTCGCCGCCGTGGCCGATGACCTGATGGCCGTCTCGAAGGCCATCGTCGCGAGCGGCGCCGAGCCGAGCCACGGCTGAGCCATGGCGTACGACGAGGAGCTGGCCGACCGGGTGCGTAATGCGATGCCTGCGGACACCTCGGAGCGACGCATGTTCGGCGGCCTGGGATTCATGCACGACGACCACCTCACGGTGGCCCTGGGCCGCAACGACCTGATGGTCCGCGTCGGAGTCGATGCGGTGCCCGAGGCGCTGCAGGCTCCGGGGGCCGGCCCCTGCGTCATGGGCCAGCGCACCATGGCCGACTGGGTGCTCGTCGACGCCACAGCCCTCACCGACACCGCCAGCGTCTCCGCGTGGGTCGCGCGAGCCCTCGCCTTCGTGCCGACCCTCCCGGCCAAGTCGTAGCCGGCACCATGGCTCGCGCTGAGCACGGCGACCCCGTCGAGATCGAGATCGACGACCGGGTCGTGCGGGTCAGCAGCCCCGAGCGGGTGTCCTTCCCCGCGCACGGGTGGACCATGCTCGACCTGGTCGAGTACTACTTCAGCGTCGGTGACGGCATCGTCAATGCCCTGTTCGAACGACCGTGCATGCTGCACCGCTTCCCCAAGGGTGTCGACGGCGACAAGGTGCACCAGAAGAAGGTGCCGTCCGGCGCCCCGCCCTGGCTGGAGACCGTCCCCATCCACTTCCCGCGCTACGACCGCATCGTCGAGGAGGTGTGCGTCACCGAGCTGGCAACCGTGATCTGGGCCGTCCAGATGTCCACGGTCGAGTTCCACCCCTGGAACAGCCGCCGCGCCGACGTCGAGAAGCCCGACGAGTGGCGCATCGACCTCGACCCCGGCGAGGCCTGCGACTTCGCCACCGTGCAACGTGTCGCCGCGATCGCGCACGAGGTGCTCGACGAGCTCGGGGCCACCGGATTCCCCAAGACGTCCGGCGGGTCAGGGCTGCACGTCTACGTACGCATCGCGCCCGAGCACGCTTTCGCCGACGTGCGACGTGCAGCGCTGGCTTTCGCTCGTGAGGTCGAACGACGCACGGACGACGTGACCACCACGTGGTGGCGCAAGGACCGCGACCCCCACCAGGTGTTCGTCGACTACAACCAGAACGCCCGCGACCACACCATCGCCGCGGCGTACTCGGTGCGCGGGTTCCCCGATGGACGGGTCTCGACACCGATCACCTGGGACGAGGTCCCCGACGTCGATCCGCACGACTTCACGATCGCCACCGTGCCGGCCCGGTTCGCCGAGCTCGGGGACCTGCACGCCCGCCTCGACGACACCTGTTTCGACATCAGGCCGCTGCTGGAGTGGGCCGACCGAGACGGCGACGACCCGGACGACTGAGTCACAGCCGCCGCATAGGAACCTGCCACGGTTCGGACAGCACTGCGACGGAAAGTCGAGTCAGACCTACTGAGGAGCTGACATGAGCGACGACACCGCCGAGATCGACTCGCCGGCCGACGGCGAGACCCCCATCCCGGGCGAATCACGCTCCGATCGGGCCCGCGCAGCGATGCGCAAGCCGCGGGTGCTGGCTGGATCCGTCGCGGCCGCGATGATCTTGGTCGGTCTCGGCGGATTCGCTATCGGTCACGCCAGCACAGGCGACAGCGATGGCGACGCGCAGCCATCGTCCCAGTCCGACGCCGGACCTGGCGAGGGCCGCGATGACGGCCGGGGTGGCCCGCTGGGCGGCCAGCCGGGCGGACCCGGCTCCGATCCGCGCCTCGACGAGCCCGACAGCGTGACCGAGGACAGCAGCGCAACATGAGCACCCGCGCCGAGGTCTTCGGCTGACCTGATCAGGACACGGGAGCCGAAGTCCAGCGGCCACGGCCGGCGAGCTTGCCGCGGTAGAGCGCCTCGTCGGCGGCCTGCATCAGATCGCTGATCTGGCGGCGAGGCTCGCAGTCGTCCATCGCCATGCCCACCGTGGTGGTGATGACCACGTCGGGACTGCCCGGGACGGGAACCGCGACCGCGTCCACGACGGTGTCAGCCAGCTTCTGGGCCTCGTGGATCGAGGCGCAGGACGCGAAGACTGCAAACTCGTCACCGCCCACTCGCCCGATGACGGCCGGCCCCGGCACAGCCGCCCGCAGCGCGTTCGTCACCTCGACCAGGACCTGGTCGCCGAAGAGATGTCCGTGCTGGTCGTTGACCTGCTTGAAGCCATCGAGATCGCAGAACATCGCCACCAGCAGGTCGTCCGGCGTGCACGAATCGGCCACTCGCTGCGCGGCGACGCGAACGCCACGTCGGTTGTACAGACCCGTGAGGGGGTCGTGCTCCGCGTCGTGCTGGAACTGCTGGCGAACTCGCCTTTCGCCGGTCATGTCGACCATCGTGCAAATCACCCGGACCGGAGTCCTGCCGAGGTAGGGCACCCCCCGCACCGTCGCGTGGAACCAGGAGAGGTTGTCCCGGATTCCGGTCGCGAAGACGAAGGTGCGCTCGGCGCCGGCTCCGCCGAAAGCAGCACGGACCTCCGCGCTCACGGACTCGCCACCCTCCACCCGGGCGACCAGCGTCTCCAGCGCGCGGATCTGCGCGATGTCGCCGAAGGTGTCACGGAACTGCCGGTTGGTCTGGGTCAGCCGACCCGCGCCGTCGATGATGCACATGGCCGATCCGGTGACCTCGAACACCGCCCCTAGGACGTGCTCGTCCAGAGCCGAGCGGTCCAAGGTCTGGGCCGAGGCGATCGCGGTCTCGGCCTGCCGTGCGAGCACCTCCAACGTCGCCAGCTGAGCGTGGTCCGGCATCAGCCCGGACTTCGGCAGGTCGACGCTCACCACCCCGAGCAGCTCGTCGTCGCCGTCGAACATCGGCACGTACAACGCATACTCCGGCCGCCACGCCCGCGGGTCGGTGGCGGTCCGCGCGAACCACGACTCGTCGTCGCTCACCCACATGGTCATCTCGTCCGCGCCCACGCTGTCACCGGCGAGACTGAGGTGCACGGCGCCGTGTCGCTCCGCCAGTGCGATCTCCCGATCCCAGGTGGACCTCGGTCCCACCGTGCCGAGCAGCGTGGCCTCCATGTCGGCCGGGCCGTGGACCGAGACGACCACCAGATCGCCATCGTCGTTGACCAAGTTGATCGCCGCACACTCGAAGTCCGCGAGATCGGTGATTGCCCGAGCGAAGATCGCCAACGTCGTGGGCATGTCGGACGCCTGGCTCAGGTCGCGAGCCAACGCGACGAGCCCCTCCACGGTCGCGCGACCGAACTGCGAAGACGATGTCTCGTCCATGTCGACCCCCTGGTCTGTCGTACGCCGTCACGATATCCGGGACTTCAGTCCTTGTCCGAAGATTTTGAGATCCTGTCTCATCCCGTTGCCCCCGACCTCCGCACTTGGGGATCCTGACCCTTCTGATGTATTTTGATGTCCAACTAGTTTTTCTGATGCCCAAGTACCGGGAGCGCCATGACCACCGAGCTGACCCACTTCATCGCCGGCAAGCACGTTGCCGGCACGTCAGGCCGATTCGCCGACGTGTTCGACCCCAACACCGGCGGTGTGCAGGCTCGGGTCCCGCTGGCCAGCACCGAGGAGGTGACGTCGGTCATCGACGACGCCGAGCAGGCTCAGCTCGAGTGGGCCGCCTGGAACCCGCAGCGCCGCGCTCGTGTGCTGATGGCGTTCCTGCGCCTGGTCGAGCGCGACATGGACGTGCTCGCCGAGAAGCTGTCCCGCGAGCACGGCAAGACCCTGCCCGACGCTCGCGGAGACGTGCAGCGCGGCGTCGAGGTCGTCGAGTTCGCGCTCGGCGCTCCCCACCTGCTCAAGGGTGAGTACACGACGTCGGCCGGCACCGGCATCGACGTCTACTCCATGCGCCAGCCGCTCGGCGTCGTCGCGGGGATCACCCCCTTCAACTTCCCGGCCATGATCCCGCTCTGGAAGGCCGGCCCTGCGCTGGCTGCCGGCAACGCCTTCGTGCTCAAGCCGTCCGAGCGCGATCCGTCCGTGCCGCTGCACCTCGCCGAGCTCTTCCTCGAGGCCGGCATGCCGCCGGGAGTCTTCAACGTCGTCAACGGCGACAAGGTGGCTGTCGACGCCCTGCTGACCGACGACCGGGTGAAGGCGATCGGCTTCGTCGGCTCGACGCCCATCGCGCAGTACATCTACGAGACCGCCGCGGCGCACGGCAAGCGGGCACAGTGCTTCGGTGGCGCCAAGAACCACATGATCGTGATGCCAGACGCCGATCTGGACGACACCGTCGAGGCCCTCATCGGCGCGGGCTACGGCTCCGCCGGTGAGCGCTGCATGGCGATCTCGGTGGCCGTGCCGGTCGGGCAGGAGACTGCCGACGCCCTGGTCGCCAAGCTCGCCGAGCGTGTCGCCACCCTCACGGTCGGGCCGAGCCTGGCCGCCGAGTCGGACTACGGCCCGCTCGTCACCGCCGAGGCCAAGCAGCGCGTCATCGACTACATCGGCATCGGCGTCGACGAGGGCGCCGAGCTGGTCGTGGACGGACGCGACTTCGTGCTCGAAGGACACGAGGAGGGCTTCTTCGTCGGTCCCACCCTGTTCGACAAGGTCACCACCGACATGCGCATCTACCTGGAGGAGATCTTCGGTCCGGTGCTCGTCGTCGCACGCGCCGACACGTACGAGGAGGCGCTGGCCATGGCCAGCGAGCACGAGTACGGCAACGGCGTCTCGATCTACACCCGCGACGGCGACGCCGCGCGCGACTTCACCTCCCGGGTGAACGTGGGCATGGTCGGCGTCAACGTGCCGATCCCCGTGCCGATCGCGTACCACACGTTCGGCGGCTGGAAGAAGTCCGGATTCGGCGATCTGAACCAGCACGGACCGGACGCCTTCCGGTTCTACACCAAGACCAAGACCGTCACGTCCCGCTGGCCGTCCGGCGCCAAGGAAGCAGCCAGCTTCGTCATCCCCACGATGGACTGACCCATGGAGACCACCGAACGCCGCGCGCTGACCGACGCGGTCCGCAAGTTCGCCGAGGCCGAGCTGGAGCCGCACGCGATCGAGTGGGACGAGCAGAAGCACTTCCCGGTCGACGTGCTGCGGCGAGCCGGGGATCTCGGCCTGGGCGGCATCTGCATCGGTGAAGACGTCGGCGGCTCGGCGCTTGGCCGGGCCGAGTCCGTTCGCATCTTCGAACAGCTGTCCCGCGGCGACACCGCCATCGCGGCCTATGTGTCGATCCACAACATGGTGGTCGGCATGATCGACCAGCACGGCACCGACGAGCAGCGTCAGCGTTGGCTTCCGGCCATGACCGAGATGTCCGAGCTGGGCAGCTACTGCCTGACCGAGCCGGACGCCGGGTCCGATGCGGCCGCCCTGCGCACGACGGCCCGGCGCGACGGCGATGCGTGGGTGCTCGACGGGGTCAAGCAGTTCATCTCGGGCGCCGGCACCAGCAACGTCT
>JBBSKV010000102.1:0-6106 GCA_038255955.1 Propionibacteriales bacterium | reverse complement strand
CCATGGCGAGGGCGTCCTCGCCGGCGCGCAGTGCGCCGCGGGCCGGGTGATCGGTCGCGATCAACATGAGCCGACCGGTCTGCCCGGTCAGGCCCTCGGGCTGCTGGCGGGCAGCGGCCAGCTCAGCGATACGACCGGGGTTGGACGCGCGGAGATCGACGATCGTGCGGATGTCCTCGGGCGTGACGGCTGCGCTCATCGAGGTGCTCCCTGGAGGTAGGCCGACAGCTGGTCGGCCGTGGGCATGGCGTCGGAGCAGGACAGCTGGCCCGCGACGTAGGAGCCGGCGGCGTTCGCGCCGGCCAGGGTGTCGGTCAGGGACGCGCCGGTCAGCAGACCGTGCACCAGGGCGCCACCGAAGGCGTCACCCGCACCGAGGCCGTTGACGACGTCGACCGGCACGGGGGGCACGACGACCGACTCGTCGCCTCGCACACCCAGAACACCGAGCGGTCCCTGCTTGACGACAGCGAGCTCGACACCGGCATCGATGAGGGCTTCGGCGGCCGAGGCTGGATCGGATGTGCCGATCGCGACCCGGCACTCCTCGGCGTTGCCCACCGCGACGGTCACGTGCGGCAGGGCTTTCGCGATCTCGGCGGTGGCATGCTCGGGTGAGTCCCAGAACATCGGCCGGTAGTCGAGGTCGAGGATGGTGGTGCTGCCGGCGCGGCTCGATCGGGCCTCCAGCGCGGCGAGGTGAGCCTCGCGGCTCGGCTCCTGGGACAGGCCGGTGACGGTCACCCAGAAGATCTCGGCGTCGCGAATCGCGTCGTAGTCGAGGTCGTCGACGCTGATGTGCAGGTCGGGCGCCTTCGGTCCGCGGTAGAAGTACAGCGGGAAGTCGTCGGGCGGGAAGATCTCGCAGAACACGACCGGCGTCTGCAGGCCCTCGACCGGCGTGACCCATCGGTCGTCGACGCCGTAGCCCTGCAGCGCCTGGTGCACGAAGCGGCCGAACGGATCGTCGCCCGTCCGGGTGATGGTGGCGACACGATGGCCCAGCCGGGACGCCGCCACGGCGACGTTGGTCGAGCTGCCGCCGAGGAACTTGCCGAACGACGAGACGTCCTGCAGTCCCACGCCTACCTGCTCGGGGTAGACGTCCACACCGACCCGCCCCATGGTGATGAGATCGAACGGCGCGCTCACGACAAGTGCGCCTTCACGAAGGCCAGGCACTTCTCGACATCGGACCTGGGCCCCACACCCTCGGGCTCCTCCGCGAGCATCAAGTCTTGTTCGAGCACGTACCAACCAGTGTAGCCGTGGGTCTCGAGTGCCTGGATCATCGCGGCGACGTCGACCGAGCCCTCTCCGAGCACCGTCCACATCCCGTCGCGCACGGCGTCAGAGAAGGCGACGGCACCGGCCACCACCTCGGCGGCCTTCGCGCCGTCGACGTCCTTGAGATGCACGTGGCCGACGCGATCAAGATTGGCCAGCGTGATGGCGACCGGGTCGGCGCCGGCAGCGGCCAGGTGACCCGTGTCGACGCACAGCCGGATGTGCGAGCCGTCGAGCACGCGCTGCACCTCGTCGGCACTCTCCACCATCGTGCCGATGTGGGGATGGATCGTGGCGGTGACGCCTCGGTCGTCCGCGTGGTCGGCGATCCGGTCCAGGTTGGACAGCATCGTCTTCCACTGGGCGTCCTCCAGCACCGGGCGGCTGTCGTACCCCTCGACCCCCGTGGTGGCAGCCAGCACGACGACGCCGGCACCCGCAGCCAGGCAACCGTCGATGAAGGCGTCGACCTCCGGCATCGGATCGTGCTCGGCGTCGTGCAGCAGCACCGGCAGGAAGCCGCCGACGGCCTGCAGGCCGAAGTCGCGCAGGAGCTCGGCCTTCTCGGCCGGGGCCGCAGGCAGGAAGCCGTCCGGGCCGAACTCCGTGGCGGCGAGACCGATCTCGCGCATCTCCCGCAGGACGCGATCGGCGTCGAGCTGGTGGCCCCAGTTCGGCACTTCGCACACTCCCCACGAGATGGGTGCTCCGGCGATGCGGCTGATCCGGGCGGAGCCGGAGGGTGTCACGGTGGTCATGTCGAGGAGCCGTTCAACTTGTTGGGACTGATTGATGTGGTGCTGGAGACGAGTGTGCTGGGGCTCACATTGCCTTGTCAAGCATTTGTCATGACATATTGACGAAGCAACCCCGATCCAGCAGAGTGTGGCCATGCCCGGTCACCCCTCCATCACCTTGGATCGCTCCAGTCCGATCCCGCTGTACTTCCAGGTGGCCGAGCAGTTCGAGCGGGCGATCCGCACCGGCGAGCTGGCCCCCGGTGACCGCATCGAGAACGAGATCGCACTCGCTCAGGGGCTGGGCCTGTCTCGACCGACGATGCGACAGGCCATCCAGGTGCTGGTCGACAAGGGCATGCTGGTGCGCAAGCGCGGGGTCGGCACCCAAGTGGTGCACGGCACGGTGCGTCGCTCGGTCGAGCTGACAAGCCTGCACGACGACCTCGCCAGCGCGGGCCAGGATCCCCGCACGCAGCTGCTGTCGCTGAGTCGCGAACCTGCCGACGAGGAGGTCGCCACCGAGCTGCAGGTCGACGTCGGCGCCGAGGTCTGGGTGCTCGAACGGCTGAGATTCATCGGCGCCGAACCGCTGGCGCTGATGTGCAACTACCTGCCGCTGGACGCAGTCGACCTCAGCAAGGCCGACCTCCAGACCGACGGCCTCTACACGACGATGCGTCGCGCCGGCATCATCATGCGCGTCGCCAAGCAGCGGATCGGCGCCCGCCAGGCCGGCCAACGCGAGGCCTCACTGCTGCACGAGCGTCGCAACGCTCCCCTGCTGACGATGCAACGAACTGCATACGACGACGGCGGCCGAGCCGTCGAGTTCGGCCGGCACGCGTACCGGCCAGATCTCTACCAGTTCGAGCTCACGCTGGTGGACCGCTGAGCTCGGTCTCGATGGCGGCCAGCGTGGCCTTCATCCCGTCGACCAGCTCGGCGTCGTGGCCGTCGGAGCCACCCAAGGCGAATCTCGCGGTGGCCTTGACGACCAGGTTCGGGTCGACCACGGCCGAGCGGCGCTCGGTCAGTCGCGTGCCCGCGCCCTCCGGCACCACCTCGTACGACCACTCGACGTTGGCGGGCCACACGTCGAAGCCGAACACGCCGGCGGAGGTGGCCGTGGGTGGAGTCCACTGCGTGATGCGACTCGTGGTGGGCCAGACGAAGCCCTTGCGGCGATTCAGGTTGATGCCGCGTCGACCGACCCGTGGAGCGCCGAGCAGCCACATGCCGACCAGCTCGGGGCTGCGCCGGCGCATCGCCCGCAGATCGGTGACGGCGGACCAGACGTCTGCTGGCGGCGCAGCCAGGGAGATCGATACGTCTCGGGCGGGTTGATCAGTCATCAGGCCTGCTTCGGAGCCGGGAGCGCGCGCGGTGCCTGCGTGCGCTCGTTGATCCACTCGACCAGCCAGTCGCCGACCCGCGGGTGGTTCAGCAGCGCGAAGTGATGCGCGCTCGGCAGGTACTCGAAGCGTGCACCGCTGACGATCGCACCCTGGCGCCCGACTCCCGTGGCCGACGAGAAGTGCACCAGCAGATCACCGAGCACGGTGCTGAACGGGTGGCCCTGGGTGGCGCCGAGCGTGGAGGCCACGAAGTGGTATTCCGCGTGCGCCAGCGGGGCGGCCGCGATGCGGTCCAGCCCCCACTGTGCCGTGAGATCCTGACCTTCCCACTCCTCGGCCGAGATGTAGCCGTGCCGCAGGTCGACGATGCCCGGCGAGCGGCTCTCCAGGATGCCGCTGAACGGACGCGACTCGGGCCAGAACCGCAGCAGACGCGAACCCATGTGTGCTGCCTTCTCCAGCACGGCTCCGCCGTGGGGGGTGCCGAGGCAGATGACGTCGCGCACCATGTGCTGCCACGACTCCCCCGCCGCCGTGGCGTGGTTGGTCGCAGCGCGAGCCACGAGCCCGCCCATCGAGTGACCGACCAGCGTGATGCGGGTGACCGCGACGGGCCAGGAATCGACCAGCCGGCGGATCAGCTGGTCCAGGTGCTTGCCGTTCTCAGAGATGTGCAGCCCGGTGTTGTACCGGATCATCACGGGTGTGCCGTCGGTCTCGGCGGCAACCCGGCGGGCGTAGCTGGTGCCGTGCTGCTGGGCGTAGTTCTCCCACGACTCGTCGTTCTCGCACAGACCGTGCAAGAAGATCACCGGATGGCCACCGGCCCCGCGGAACGCCTCGGACAGCGGCCACGACGTGACCGGCACGTCCGACCCGTCGACCCGGACCGCCATCGTGATCGCCTGCGGGTCGTCGAGCATGCGCAGCTCGTCACCGATCAGGCCGTTGATGGCCGCGACGACCAGCCGGCCACGGGCAGTGTCCTCGACCGGGCGACCAACTCCGCGGCTGGCCAACGAACGGACCGCAGCGCCGCCGACCCGCAACCCGCCGGAGATCGCCCCGTAGAACGAGGTGACCACCGCGTCGTGCAGCGACTCCGGCAGCCGGCTGCCGACCAGCCGCGTGGCGCCGAAGGCACGCGACGACACGGCCCGATGGACGTCACGGACCGTGCCGACGATCAGCCGGTCGCCGTACTCCAGCGCGAGGGCAGCGACATCTGTCGTGCGAGCGGGCTCGGTGGGCATGTCCCCATGCTGCCCGTAACCGCCTGCGATGGGAACCGTGACGGGCCCAACGAGGGCGAACTCACAGCCGATCCTCAGCCTTGGGCTGGGGCCTGCTCCTCGTCGTCGGTGCTGTCGTCAGCACCCGTGTCGGCGGCAGTGTCGACGCTGTCGTCAGCGCTCGTGTCGGCCCCTGCATCGGTGCTGTCGTCGGCGATCGTTCCATCGGCCTGCAGCTTCGACAGGTCGATGGCGTTGCCGGACTCGTCGGTGACCTGGGCTCCCTCGACCAGCGAGGCCAGCGCCTTGCCGCGCAGCACCTCGCTGACCATCTCGGGCACGTGGTTGTGCTCCATGATGTGCTGGATGTAGGAGTTGGGGTCCTCACCGGACTGCTGGGCGCGGCGCATGATGTGCTGGCTCAGCTCGTTGTCGTCGATGCCGAACTCCTGCGTGGCGACGACCTGATCGAGCACGAACTGGGCGACCAACGAGTCGCGGACGCGCTTCTCGAGCTCGGCCTCGAACTCATCAACCGTCTGCTCCTCGTCGTCCAGGTAGGCCTCGAAAGTCGTGCCGACCTGGGCGAGCTGCTGCTCGATCTGCTGGCGACGGCTGGCGATCTCCTCGGTGAGCAGGGTCTCCGGCAGCGGGGCGTCGATCTCGTCGACGATCTGCTCCAGCACGAGGTCGCGGGCCTCGGCCGCCTGCTCCATGCGCTTGCCGCGGGTGACGCGCTCGGCGAGGTCGGCGCGCAGCTCCTCGACGGTGTCGAACTCGGACGCCATCTGGGCGAAGTCCTCGTCCAGGTCGGGCAGGTGCTGCTCCTTGACGTCCTGCAGGACGACGGTGACGTCGACCTCCTCGCCCTTGCGGTCGCCGCCGACCAGCGTGGTGCTGAAGGTCGCCGTGGCGCCCTTCTCCATGCCGGTGAGCGTCTCGTCGAGTCCGTCGAGCATGGTGGCCTTGCCGATCACGTACGGCAGGCCCTCGGCCTGCGCCTCGTCGATCTGCGAGCCGTCCTTGCTGGCGGCCGAAAGGTCGACGGTGACCGAGTCGCCGTCCTGCGCGGCGCGCTCGACCTCGGTGAAGGTGGCGAAGCGCTCGCGCAGCGCCGTGACCTGCTCCTCGACGTCGTCATCGGCCACGGCGGCGTCAGCGACGGTCACCGAGATCTTGGACAGGTCGGGCAGGTCGAGCTCGGGACGGACGTCCAGCTCGGCGGTGACCTCGATGGGCTCGCCGTCGACAAACTTGGCCAGGTCGATCTCGGGCTGGCTCAGCGGCTGGATGTTGGTCTCCTGCAGGGCTGAGGAGTACCAGCCGGGCAGCGCGGAGTTGATGGCCTCGTCGAGCACGGCGCTGCGGCCGACACGCTGGTCGACGATGGCAGCGGGAACCTTGCCCTTGCGGAAGCCGGGGATGGTGATCTGGGCGCCGATGGTCTTGTAGGCGGCCTGAAGGCTCGTCTCGAACTCCTCGAACGGCACCT
>JBBSKV010000101.1:0-6110 GCA_038255955.1 Propionibacteriales bacterium | reverse complement strand
TACGACACCCTCGAGGCGCACCGGTTCGCGAGCCTGCTCACCATCAAGCTCGAGACCGGTCGCACGCACCAGATCCGGGTGCACATGAGCGCCCTGCACCACCCGTGCGTCGGCGATCTCATGTACGGCGCAGATCCGACGCTGGCCGCCCGGGTCGGCCTCGATCGACAGTGGCTGCACGCCAAGGCGCTCGGCTTCACCCACCCGCGCACGGGGGAGTGGGTCACGTTCTCATCGAGCTACCCCGACGACCTCACCGCCGCCCTCGAGATCGTCCGCGCCGCCGACTGACCCTCCGCCCTCCGAGGACCCTCCGCTCGCCGAGGACCCTTGGGACCCGCTGAGTGTGACGTTTCGGGGGTGCATCGGGCGATTTTGGCCCCACATCGTCACACTCAGCGCCATTGGCGCGATCCAGGCCAGGCCGACCACCACGCGGGAGCCTCAGTGGTCCACTCGCGGCGCGACGATCGCCGTGCGTCGAGGAGGGCGGCGTTGAGACGCCGAACGATCGACCAGCGGTCAGCGTGGTCGGTCGAGGTGAATCGGACGACCACCAGGCCAGCCCGCTCGAGCAGCTCCTCGCGCCGGTTGTCGTCAGCATGTTGGTCGATCTCGCGGTGATGGCCGCCATCGGATTCGATGACGAGCCCGGTTTCGACGTCGAGCAGGTCGACCACGCCGAGCAGCACGCCACCCGCATCGAAGATCGGGACGTTGACGCGCAGCGACTCGAGTCCGACGTCAAGGTGCGCGATGAGCCGCGTGCGGGTCTCCCACGGGCTTGCCGATCGCGCGGATCCGAGCTCGAGCGCCTTCCGAGCCTGCACCAGACCGCGGACCTTGTGATGCGCCTCTACGACTCGGCGCACGGCGGCCGGCGTGGTGTGAGGGACCGCGCTGGTCGTGCTGGTCGCCATGTCGAGCACGACCACAGCCTCACGGACGGTCGCTGCCATGCGCATCTCGTCGAACGCGGCTCTGGCCATGGTGGTCACGGGCCACCCGTCGAGGTCGATCACCTCGTCGGGGTGCAGCAGGCCGCGGAAGGGCTGCACCAGGTTGTCGCGGCGGCGACGCAGCTGTGTGCCGGGCGGGCAGTGCACGAGGGCTGGGCGCAGATCGCCAGACCGATCGCGTCCGTCGAACCACGGATTTCCTTGCGCTCGGAGAGCTGCCCATCCGCCCACCGAGCACCCGGGCGTCAACAGGCCGACCGCGTCGGCGAGGCGTGCCATCTCCGGGTCCATGTGAGTGCCGGCCGGTCGGTACAGGCCGCGCGAGCGGCGCTCGAATGCTGGCCCGCGAAGCTGGTCGCGGGTGATCCCGCCCGACATGGCCAGGCCGGCTCGTCGGGACTCGACGAATGCGTTCTCTTCCATCCACGCAGGGTCTTCCGATCGCACCTCTCGCGCAGGCGGTCGTCCACAGTCCCCGCTGAGTGTGACGAAGTGGGGGCGAAATCGGGCCCGCGGCGCCCAGAACGTCACACTCAGCGGGAACGCGAGCACCGGATGAAAGGATGGGGCCGTGAGCAAAGTGGTGCGCCAGTCCGAGAAGCTGAGGGATGTCCTGTACGACATCCGCGGTCCGGTCGCGTCCCGAGCCGCTCAGCTGGAGGCCGAGGGGCACCGCATCCTCAAGCTCAACATCGGCAACCCGCAGCCGTTCGGCTTCGACGCGCCGAGCGAGATCCTGCAGGACATGATCGCCGGGCTGCCGTCGTCGGCCGGGTACTCGGACTCTCGCGGCATCCAGCCAGCTCGCCGCGCCGTCGTGCACCACTACCAGCTGCAGGACGACTTCCCGCTGATCGACATCGACGACGTCTGGATCGGCAACGGCGTGTCCGAGCTGATCCAGATCGCGCTGCAGGCGCTGCTGGACAACGGCGACGAGGTGCTCATCCCGGTGCCGGACTACCCGCTGTGGACGGCCGTCACGAACCTGGCCGGCGGCGTGCCAGTGCACTACCGGTGCGACGAGGCCACGGAGTGGAACCCCGATCTGGCCGATCTGGAGGCCAAGATCACCGATCGCACCAAGGTCATCGTGGTCATCAACCCGAACAACCCCACGGGTGCGGTCTACTCACGCGAGACCCTGACCGCCATCGCCGATCTGGCGCGCAAGCACGACCTGATCCTCATGGCCGATGAGATCTACGACAAGATCCTGTACGACGACGCCGTGCACATCCCGCTGGCGAGCGTGGCGCCGGACGTCCTGACCCTCACGTTCAACGGCCTGTCCAAGGCCTACCGGGTGTGCGGCTACCGCGCCGGGTGGTTGGTCGTCACCGGACCGCTGGAACGGGCGGGCGACTACCTCGAGGGCATCACCTTGCTGTGCTCGATGCGACTGTGCCCGAACGTGCCGGCACAGAACGCGATCCAGGTGGCATTAGGGGGCTATCAGTCCATCAAGGAGCTGATCCTTCCCGGGGGTCGGCTGATCGAGCAGCGCGACACCGCCGTGAACGAGCTGCGCAAGATCCCCGGCGTGAGCGTGGTGCAGCCGAAGGGCGCTCTCTACGTCTTCCCCCGGCTGGATCCCGAGGTGTACCCGATCAAGGACGACCAGCGACTCGCGCTCGATCTGCTGGAGTCGGAGAAGATCCTCATCACGCAGGGGACCGGGTTCAACTGGCCCGAGCCCGATCACCTGCGGATCGTGACGCTGCCGTGGGCCCGGGACCTCTCGGAGGCCATCCAGCGTCTCGGGAGCTTCCTGAGCACCTACCAGCAGGCCTGACCGACGCAGGTCAGGATCCCTGACCGCCCCCGCCGGACCCTCCACGGCCGGCGCGGCGCACGTCCCGCGCGCCGTTGTCGTCGATCTCGCGCAACCGGTCAGCGATCTCCGCGCTGGCCTTGCGAGCGTGGTTCAGATCCTGTCGCAGGTCGTCGAAGTGCTCGGTCCACGTCCGCTGGAACCCGTCGCTGCTGCCCATGCGCTCGTCGTCCGGGAGCATGCGGCCCTCACGGATCCCGAGCCGGATCTCGCGCAGCTGGCCGGCGGCCTGGTCGATGGACTGAGCCGCCTGCTGGATCTCCTGGGCGACGGATCGGATGTCCTCCGGGCCCGAGATGATGTTCGGCTGCTCCTGCGGGGTGTCGTCGGCCTCGACGACATTGGCCTGGGCGAACGCCTTGTCCCCGCGCCGCAGGTGCTCGGACATCTGCTCGTCGGCGCGGTGCACGCGTCGCATCGATTCGGTGAGCTCTTCGAGGACCTGGTCGACCTGCTGGCGATAGGTGGTCATGGCGCGGTCGAGATCGCCATCGACCAGCATCGCGGTCTCGTGACGGCCGCCGCCCCCGCCGAAGTTGACGCCGGAGAGCCGGGTGATGACCTGCTCGTGCTTGGCGGCAACGTCTTCGTCGATGCTGTGGATCAGGGCACTGGCGTTGATGGGCTGATCGTCCTGCCCGCCCCCGCGCTGGCCGCCCTGCTTGCCGCTGGGGCCGTCGACACCGCCGTCGGCGGCCTGCTTCTTGGCCTGCCGCTTGGTCTCCTCGCCCTGGATGGCGTCGCGCAGCTCGGCGCGGGCCTGGCGCCATCTCGTGCGCAGCTCGTCCAGATTTCCGTGGGCGTCGGCCAGCAGATCGGCCTGGTGCTGCACCGCGTCGCACAGCTGCTGCAGCGATTCGGAGTCGGCCTGCAGGCTGCGTCCGGCGCGACCTGCCACCCTCGACAGCGACTTGACCGTGCGGCCTCGCTTGTCCTCGGGTGCGTCGGCATGGCGCAGCTGCTTGCCGATGTCGTCGAGCTGTTGACACAGGTCGCGCAGCGCCTCGGCTGCTCGGCGCAGCCGGTGTGGCTCGCCGGGAATCTGGATCGTGTCGGGCCCCATCGGTCCCACCATCAACTGCGCTTCCGGCGCCATCGTGCGTCCCCCCGGTTGGTGTCTGGGTGTCACTGTTCTATCACCGTGCGCGTCGTGCCCGCCAGAGACCGGCCGTGATGGTGCTTCACTGGCATTTTGTCAGCGGCGTCCGACATCATCGAGGACGACCGCGAATCTGCTCACCGAGAGGCGCTTCCCATGGCGGACATGATCCAGGCGTCAGGCCTGGTTAAGAAGTACAAGGAGGTCGAGGCCCTCAAGGGTCTGGACCTGAATGTGCCGGAGGGCGAGGTGCTGGGCCTGCTCGGTCCCAACGGTGCCGGAAAGACCACGGCAGTTCGCGTCCTGGCCACCTTGCTGGTTCCCGACGCCGGGACGGCGCACATCAATGGCATCGACGTGCTGAAGGATCCCGATGGCGTGCGTCACAACATCGGCCTGTCGGGGCAGTACGCGGCCGTCGACGAGCACCTGACGGGTTACGAGAACCTCGACATGGTCGGTCGTCTCTACGGGCTGGGCCGTGCCAAGGCGTCGAGTCGTGCCCGCGAGCTGCTCGACCGATTCGACCTGGCCGATGCGGGCGACCGACCGTCCAAGACCTACTCGGGCGGCATGCGCCGCCGTCTCGACCTCGCCGGCGCCCTGGTGGCTGCGCCGCCGGTCCTCATCCTCGACGAGCCCACCACCGGCCTCGACGTCCGCAGCCGCCAGCAGATGTGGGACGTGATCCGCGAGCTCGTGGCGACCGGCTCCACCGTGCTGCTCACCACGCAGTACCTCGAGGAGGCCGATGTCCTCGCCGACAACATCGTGGTCATCGACCACGGCCAGGCCATCGCTCGCGGCACCGCCGACGAGCTCAAGGCGCAGACCGGTGGCGAGCGCATCGAGGTCGTGCTGGCCGACGCAGCGCACCGCGACGAGGCCGTTCGGGTCCTCTCGTCGGTGGCGCATGGCCAGGTGCAGGTGGCCGACAACGGGCGGGCGCTCACTGCTGCCGTCGAGGGTGGGGGAGCCGCGCGCCTCATCACCGTCCTCACGGGGTTGGAACAGGCCTCCATCGAGGTGCTCGACGTCGGTCTGCGCCGACCCACCCTCGACGACGTGTTCCTGAGGCTCACCGGCCACGCCTCCGAGGACGACAAGTCCGACAAGACCGAGGAAGTCGCTTCATGAGCACGCTCGCCAAGACCGCCACCGACGGCTGGGTCGTCGCCAAGCGCAATGTCATCAAGATCATCCGCGTGCCCGAGATCCTCGTGTTCGTCCTGATCTCGCCGATCATGTTCGTGCTGCTGTTCGCCTTCGTGTTCGGCGGCGCCATCGATCCGGGTGGGGGAGTGAACTACCGCGAGTTCCTCGTGGCGGGAATCTTCGCCCAGACGGTCGTCTTCGGCGCCACCTTCACCGGAGCCGGCCGGGCCGAGGACATGCAGAAGGGCATCATCGACCGGTTCCGGTCGCTGCCCATGTCCAGCTCGGCCGTCCTGGTCGGACGCACCACGTCGGACATCATCTACAACGTCCTGTCGCTGGTCATCATGGCGCTCACGGGCCTCGTGGTCGGCTGGCGCATTCGCGAGGGCTTCTTCGACGCGGCGGTGGCCTTCCTGCTCCTGCTGCTGTTCGCCTACGCGATCAGCTGGATCATGGGCCTGGTCGGCCTGCTGGTGCCGAGCGTCGACGTGATCAACAACGCGTCGTTCATCGTCATCATGCCGCTGACGTTCGTCTCCAACGCGTTCGTGCCGACTGAGTCGTTCCCCGCGGGGCTGCGGCAGGTCGTCGAGTGGAATCCCGTCTCGGCGCTCACCCAGGCGTGCCGTGAGCTGTTCGGCAACGTCAACCCGGACGTCGTCGTCCAGGGACCGTGGTCGTTGCAGCACCCCGTGCTCTACACGGTGATCTGCAGCGTCGTGATCGTGGCGATCTTCGCCCCCCTCGCGGTTCGTCAGTACGAGCGCGCCAGCAGTCGGTAGGAGGCTCCGAGGACCGATCGACGCGGGGACGGTGAGTCATCAACCTGAAATGCCCTCAGAAGGTTGAGGATTGACCGCCAGAAGACGGCGAGCAGGTCTCTGGCGTGAACCGGTTCGGCCCAATTTGGGCCAGCGTCGACCCCACAGGTTCGCTCGGCGCTGGCCGGCAGCTCCATGATCGACGACTCGGCAGATGTCCACGATTCGTTGATCGACTGTGCACGCCGGACTGATGCTGCCGTGATCGGCGGGATCGACACAACGACTCCGCTGCTGAG
>JBBSKV010000100.1:0-6205 GCA_038255955.1 Propionibacteriales bacterium | reverse complement strand
GTGGGCCCAGATGTGGGTCTCGCCGGCCTCGATCAGGTCCTCGACCAACCGGCGGCCGTGCCCCTGTCGTCGGGCGGACGGCTCGACGGCCAGCTCGACCGGTGCGTCGTCGAAGCCGATCGCCAGGCCGTGCTCGGAGCGGATGAGGATGCGCGGCTCGTCGCCCGCGGCGGCGGCCGAGACGGTGGCCTCGTTGAACGGCGCGACCCCGTCGGACTGCTCGACCACTGCGCCGAGTCGGGCCAGGTCGCTCATCGCTGCCTCAGCGCCACGAGCTGCGCCGCGACGGTGGCCGCCATGGCCATCGCAAACGTCTCGGGGGTGTCGTCGTCGTGCTCGGGCATCACGTGGTGGACGGTGCCGGACTCCAGCAGGTCGATGGCGCCGACCCGTTGCGACCGAGCCAGCTCGTCGGCATGTTCCAGATCGCCGAACACGATGGCGCTGGCGCCCTCGGGGGGCAGCGGCGACAGCCAGGCGTTCTCGGCGGCGACCACGACGTCGGCCGGCAGCAGCGCCAGCGCTCCGCCACCGCAACCCTGGCCCAGCAGGACCGAGACGGTGGGCACCCGCATCGTCGACATCCAGCTGATGCACCGGGCGATCTCGCCGGCGATGGCACCTTCCTCGGCTTCGGGCGACAGCTCGGCGCCCGGAGTGTCGATGAACGACACCAGCGGCAGCCGCAGCTCGTTGGCCAGCCGCATGCCGCGACGCGCCTCGCGCAGGGCGGCCGGGCCCATGGGCGTCAGCGGCGTCTGCTTGGTGCGGTCCTGGCCGATGACCACGCACGGTTGTCCGTCCAGGCGGGCGAACGCCACGAGCATGGCGCTGTCGCGCTCACCCTTCTCGGTGCCCTGCAGGCGGACGGTCACGTCGCTGCCGTAGCGCAGCACCTCGCGCACGCCGGGGCGGTGCGCCGAGCGGGTGATCTGGATCGACTCCCAAGCGGTGCGCACGCGATCGGTGGTGCCCGGGCGCTGAGGGCGCGTCTGGGCCGTGGGCGGGTCGACCAGGATGCTCAGGGCCTTGTCGACCAGCATCGGCAGCTCGTCGGGGATGGCGACGGCGTCGATGATGCCCCGGTTGGCGAGGTTCTCCGAGGTCTGCACGTTCGGTGGGAACGGCTTGCCCTGCAGCATCTCGTAGACCTTGGGCCCCAGGAAGCCGATCAGGGCTCCGGGTTCGCCGAGCGTGACGTGCCCCAACGATCCCCACGACGCGAAGACGCCGCCGGTGGTGGGGTGGCGCAGGTAGATCAGGTACGGCAGACCTGCGGCGCGGTGCGCCATCAGCGCCCGGGAGATGTCGATCATGTGCACGAAGGCCGGGGTGCCCTCCTGCATGCGCGTGCCACCGGACGCCGTGGTGGCCAGCACCGGGATCCCTTCGGCCGTGGCGCGTTGCACGGCCGACACGATGCGGCGAGCTGCCGCCTGTCCGATGGATCCGGCCAGGAAGCGGAACTCGCTGGCGATGACGGCGACCGGCCGACCACGCATCAACCCGCGTCCCGTGACCACCGATTCGTCGGTGCCGGCTCGCTCAGCGGCGGCAGCCAGCTCGGCGCGGTACTTCGGGTCGTGCCCGGAGGTGTCGACCGGTTCGTCCCACGACGTGAAGGATCCCTGGTCGAGCACCAGGTCCAGCAATGCCTGGACGGTGAGGGTGGCCATGGGTCAGGACGATACTGCGGCCTCGCGCGCCGGCTCGGACTTGGTGGCGACGAAGCGGTACCCGACGTTGCGCACGGTGCCGATGAGCGTCTCGTTGTCGGTGCCCAGCTTGGCGCGCAACCGGCGCACGTGGACGTCGACCGTGCGGGTGCCGCCGAAGTAGTCGTAGCCCCAGACCTCCTGCAGCAGCTGCTGGCGGGTGAAGACCCGGCCGGGGTGCTGCGCGAGGAACTTGAGCAGCTCGAACTCCTTGAACGTCAGATCGAGCGTGCGCTTCTCCAGCTTGGCGGTGTAGGTGGCTTCGTCGATGACCAAGCCGCTGGACGCGATGACGTGGGTCTCCTGATCGCCGGCGAGACCGGCGGCCAGACGCCCGATGGTGAGGCGCAGGCGGGCCTCGAGCTCGGCGGGCCCGGCGGTGGTCAAGATGACGTCGTCCATGCCCCAGTCCGAGGCGGCGACCGCGAGGCCGCCCTCGGTCAGGACGAGGATCAGCGGGCAGTCGATGCCGGTCGTGCGGATGACCCGCGTGAGGCTGCGCACCTGGGCGAGGTCGTGACGTCCGTCGACCAGGACGGCGTCGCACGGAGGAGCGTCGATCAGGGCGCTGGCCTCGGCGGGCAGGATCCGCACGTGGTGGGGGAGCAGGGCCAGTGCGGGGAGCACTTCGACCGAAGACTGCGGGCTCGTGGTCAGCAGCAACAGGTGGGACACAGCGATTCCTCCCGGAACGGGGTGATGGACCACAATACGTCATGTGTCTGATCAGCTTCCGGAACATCTCATGAATGAGAACCTCGTCACAGTCCGCTACTGGGCCGCCGCGCGGGCTGCCGCAGGCATCGAGAGCGAGCAGGTGGACGCCACCACGCTGGCCGAGGTGCTGGCCGAGATCTCCCGACGCCACCGCGATCGCGACCGGTTCGACGCGGTGATCAGCACGTGCTCGATGCTGCACGGCGAGATCCCCGTCGGTGCCCGCCAACCGGCAGACGTCGCGCTGGCCCCCGGCGACTCGATCGAGTTCCTGCCCCCGTTCGCCGGCGGGTGAGGGCTGACATCATGCAGACCATGTCGAGACAAGGATCCACGCTGCTGTCGGTCGCGCTCGCCGCAGTGCTGGTGCTGGCGGCCTATGCCGACGTGTACGTCGTCGCCGCCGTCGTGGTGGTCGTGCAGGTGCTTATCGCATCGGCGCCCAGCCTGGCCGACGCCCGAGGCCGCAGCGTTCCCACGCCGAGGTTCGCCCCCGCGCTGCTCGGCGGTCTGGTGGCCACCGGGCTGGCGCTCTTTCCCCGGTCGATCCCGGGCGCCGCGGGCACGCGCGACGTGATGGGCGCCGTCGACAGCGGCCTGCTGGCCGGGATCATCCCGGCCGTGGCCGTGACCTTGTTTGTCGCCCTGATCACCCAGATGCTGCGCTCGGACGGTCGGCGCGAGCTGACCACGTCGACCTCGTACGCGGTGTCGCTCGGCGTCACGGCGGCCATCGCGTCGGGCTGGATCGGAGCGGCGAAGTCGTTCGGCGGCGCCCCGGTCGTCGCCATCGCCGCCGCTGGAGTCGTGGCAGGCCTGCTGGTGTGGATCCTGCCGTTCGACCGAGTCCTCGTGGCCTCCGGCGCGGTGGTCGCCGGTGCGGCAGCCGGCGCCGTGGTCGCCTTCTCGGTCGAGTCGGTCGTCACGGTGCTGTTCGGCGTGGCGGTCGGATCCGCCGCGGCGCTGTTCGCGGTGCTGGGTCAGGTCTTCGGCCGTGCCTGGGTCAGCGCCCGGTCCCACGCATCGGTCGGGTGGGGATTCCCCGGGGCGATGTCGATCGCCCTCGTGGCTCCCGTCGTCTACGTCGGCGGTCAGCTCGTGGCCGCCTGAGAGCAGCACGGTCGGCTCGGTTGGCCGGTCGGCAGTACGCTCGACAGCATGGTCGGACTCGTCGTTCTCGCTGTCGCTCTCGTGGTCAGCGCGGTCGCTGCCTTGGCGATGAAGTGGCGCAACGGCAGGTTCAGCGCCGCGACCGCGCCGGGTCCGCAGGAGACCGTGCTCGCGGCCGACACCATCGGCGGCCCGCTCGGACGCGACGCCACCCTCGTGCAGTTCTCGAGCGCGTTCTGCGCTCCGTGTCGTGCGACCCGGGTGCTGCTCACCGACATCGCCGCGAAGACCGATGGTGTCGAGACCATCGAGATCGACGCAGAGGACAATCTCGAGCTGGTGCGCGAGCTGAACATCATGAGGACACCCACCGTGCTGGTCCTGGACCGCCGAGGCGTCGTGCGCACCAGGGCTTCCGGACTGCCGCGTCGTGAGCAGGTCATGGCCGCCCTCGATGCCGCGCACGCGGAGCAGTAGTCCACGATTCAAGACGCTGTCTCGACATTCGAGACGCGTGGAGCATGGCTCGGAACGGGTGCGTACCGTGGTGCACATGTTCGAGACGACATATCTGACGAGGCGCCGCGCGGTGGACAACTGCCGCACCGGCTCGGCCTTGTGTCGTCTGCGCTGATCTGACCTCGACCCTCAGTTCTCCGCACCCCGCACCGGCGGTGTGCTCTCCAGCGCAGGAGCAAGCATGTCCACGTCCATCACTCATCAGATCGATCCCCGCGGTCTGCGGGTCTCCGCAGCCATCACGGCCACGATCCTCGCCCTGATCCTCGTTCTTCCTGCGGCCGTCGCCGTGCCGCTGCTGGCCGCCCAGGTCGTCGTCTTCGCCCTTTCGGCGCTGGTCGGCCTGCAGTACTCGCCCTACGCGCAGTTCTTCGGACGCGTGGTGCGACCTCGCATCGGCGCTCCGCTGGTCACCGAGGACGCGCGCCCGCCGCGATTCGCTCAGGTCGTCGGACTCGCCTTCACCGCGGGAGGACTGCTCGCGCTGATCGCCGGCGCGACCGCCGTGGGGCTGGTGCTCGTCGCCTTCGCGCTGGTCGCCGCGCTGCTCAACGCGGCCACGGGCTTCTGCCTTGGCTGCGAGATGTACCTGACACTTCGCCGCATCGCGCCCCTTCGCACGGCCTGAACCACTCAGCATCACCCACCTCACTCACTCACCCGCCCGTACGACTGGGCAGACCATGGAGGTCACCATGAGCCGCAGCTCCGCGCTCGTCACCGCAGACTGGGTCCAGGAACACCTGGCCGACCCGAACGTCGTCCTCGTCGAGGTCGACGAGGACACCGAGGCCTACGACAAGGGCCATATCCCCGGTGCGATCAAGCTGGACTGGAAGGCCGACCTGCAGGACGGCGTCCGCCACGACTTCGTCACCCGGGAGCGCCTCGAGGCGCTGCTGTCCGAGAAGGGCATCGGCACCGACGACACGATCGTCTTCTACGGCGGCAACAACAACTGGTTCGCGGCCTACGCCTACTGGTACCTGGCCTACTACGGGCACGCGAACCTGCGCCTGCTGGACGGCGGTCGCAAGAAGTGGGAGCTGGACTCCCGCGAGCTGACCGACGAGGTACCCACCCGGTCGGCCACCACCTACACCGCGCAGGCGCCGAACGAACAGATCCGGGCGTTCCGCGACGAGGTCATCAGCGCGATCGGCGTGAAGAACCTGATCGACGTGCGCAGCCCCGACGAGTACGCCGGCCGGTTGCTCGCCCCGGCACACCTGCCGCAGGAGGCCGCCCAGATCGGCGGCCACATCCCCACGGCTGGCAACGTGCCGTGGAGCAAGGCCGCCAACGACGACGGCACCTTCAAGTCCGACGAGGAGCTGACCGCCCTGTACGACGCGGTGGGCTTCGACGCCGACAAGGAGTCGATCGCCTACTGCCGCATCGGCGAGCGCAGCTCGCACACGTGGTTCGTGCTGCACGAGATCCTGGAGCACCAGAACGTCAAGAACTACGACGGTTCCTGGAGCGAGTACGGCTCGCTGCGCGGCGTGCCGGTCGCCCTGGGCGACGAGCCGGGCGTCGCCTGATGTGCGGAGCGATCAAGGGCGGGCCCTCCCTGGAGGGCGTCGACGTCGCGAACCAAGCGGTCATCCAGGGCATCGTGACGCGTGACGGCCAGCCGGTCGCCAACGCGTACGTGCGCCTGCTCGACCGCACCGGCGAGTTCACCGCCGAGGTGCCCACGTCCGCGACCGGGCAGTTCCGGTTCTTCGCCGGCCCCGGCGAGTGGACCGTGCGCACCCTGGCCCCGCGAACCGACTCGGTCGATCGTGCCGTCACGGCGTCCAAGGGTGTCGTGGCCGAGGTGGCCGTCGCGGTCTGACCCCTGCGGTCATTCGACGTTGTCGGCGCTCCCGAGGGCCAGCTCCGGGTTGGACTCGACGAACTGGGCCACGGTGTCGTCGGCCATCGCGGCGAACAGCTGCTCGCTGAGGGTGTCGTCGACGTTCACGATGCTGCCGGCCACCGGATCGGTCGCGGTGCCGTTGGTCGGGATGGTCATGAACGTGACGTCGGCCGGGCGAATTCCGCGCATGGAGAAGGCCAGCGATCGGATCGAGCCGTTGGACCACTCTTCGTCGACCGCCATGTTCTTGGAGACCGAGGAAACGGTGCTGCGCAGCTTG
>JBBSKV010000099.1:0-6226 GCA_038255955.1 Propionibacteriales bacterium | reverse complement strand
GTCGGACCAGTGGCGACCGATGCCGCCGAGCCGACGACCGCCGCAGCGCCCGGCGGCCTGGAGCCGGGCGACTCCGACGATCCGGAGACCGAGTCCGTGCCCGAGGAGTCCGACGACCAGCCGGAGATCCCCGCGACCAAGGATCCCGACGACGCACCGGCCGAAGTGGTCACCGACGTCCCGGACGAGTCCGAGCCCGTCGAGAGCGACGCACGCGAGGAAGAGGCCGGGGCGACCACCGGCGCCACGGGCAGCATCGTGGCGGTCGAGGACGCCCCCACCGTCGAGCCTGCCGAAGACATCGCCGACCTGAGCGACGCGAACCCGAGCGGCGAAGACCTCAGCGGGACGGCCACCGACATCGTGCCGGATGACGACGCGGATGACACCAAGGCCTGATCGACCGTGACCCACCTCGACACCCTCGTGGTGGGTGCGGGCGTCTCAGGCCTGACCGCGGCTCGCCTGTTGGCGGCCGCGGGCCAGCGAGTGGTCGTCCTCGAGGCTCGTGATCGCGTGGGAGGAAGGGTCTGGACGGACCGGACCTCCGGTCGGTCGATCGACTGCGGCGCCTCATGGATCCACGGCGTCACCGAAAATCCGGTGGCCGACGCGGCACGGGCCTTCGGGATGCCCACGGTCGAGTTCACGGTCGGCAGCTACCAGCCCGACGGCCGTCCCATGGCCTACTACGGACCGGACGGCGTACGGCTCGACGACGAGGCGGCCGCCGGATTCGGTGCCGACGTTCGCACCGCCGACGCTGCGCTCGCCCGCGCGGTCGCGCTGTCGGCTTCGGGCACCTCCTTTGGCGAGGCGATCGAGTCGGCGCTCGGCGCCCTGGACCACTGGCCCGCCGACCGGGCCGAGCGGGTGCGCGAGTTCCTGCGTCATCGGTCCGAGGAGCAGTACGGAGTCGCGGCCGACCAGCTGGACGCTCACGGTCTGGACGATGACTCCGTCGACGGGGACGAAGTCGTCTTCCCGGACGGTTTCGACGCCTTGCCCACCCACCTGGCCGACGGCCTCGACATCCGCCTCGCCCATGTTGCCCAGCAGGTGCGGTGGGGCGCTGACGGTGTCGTCGTGACCGATCACGGCGACTTCCACGCCGATCAGGTGATCGTCACCGTTCCGGTCGGGGTGCTGAAGTCCGGTGCGATGGTGTTCGACCCTCCCCTCCCGACCACCCACGCGGACGCCCTCGACGGATTGCAGATGAACGCCTTCGAGAAGATCTTCCTCACCTTTCCCAGCGCCTTCTGGGACGACGACGTCTACGCCGTTCGCCAGCAGGGTCCAGCCGGTCTGTGGTGGCACTCCTGGTACGACGTCACCCGGGTTCACGGCGTGCCCACGCTGCTCACCTTCGCCGCCGGACCCAGTGCCATCGCGATGCGCGGGTGGACCGACGAGCAGGTCGTCGCGTCAGTGCTCGACGCGCTCCGGGGCCTCTACGGCGATCGGGTCCAGGATCCCGTCGAGTCGCTCATCACCCACTGGCAGGACGACCCCTTCAGCCACGGTTCTTATGCCTATCTGACGGTCGGCTCGTCGCCGGAGGACCACGACCTGCTCGCCACGCCCATCGGCGACGTGCTGCACCTCGCCGGCGAGACGACGTGGACCGAGGACCCCGCGACCGTGACGGCCGCCTTCCGCTCCGGCCACCGCGCCGCCGAGAACGTCCTGCGCCGACCCGTACCGTTCAGCGCGGCCTGGTGAACCAGAACCGTCGGTGCCCGTGCCTGACCGGCCTGACCTACGACGCCTGCTGTGGGCCGCTGCACTCCGGTGCGACGCGGGCGCTGACGGCCGAGCAGCTGATGCGGTCGAGGTACAGCGCCTTCGCCGTCGGCGAGGCCAGCTACCTGCTGAAGACGTGGCACCCCAGCACCCGCCCCGCTGAGCTCGAGCTCGAGCCGAGCGTCCGGTGGTATCGACTCGACGTGCTGGCCACCGACGCCGGCACACCGTTCGACACCACCGGGACGGTCGAGTTCGAGGCGTTCCGCAAAGGGCCCGGCGGTGCTGGCTCCCAGCACGAGGTCAGCCGGTTCGTGCGCGAGGACGGCGACTGGCTCTACCTCGACGGCCACAGCTGAGGCTGCAGCAGGACCGAAGTCACCGATCTCACCTCGCGCGTGACCTGTGACACCCTGCAGCGTTACTACTTCTGGGGAGGGCGCTTGCTGGCGCCCCATACGTCAGGAGCATCATGCGCGTTCGTCGGTTTGCATCCACGCTGGCCGCCTCGGCCCTGGCCGCCACCGGCTTGGCCGCCCTCACCACGACCGGCGCGCAGGCCGCCGAGTCGTACACGGTGAAGACCTTGCACTTCAAGGTCCAGACCGGTCCTGACAACGCCACGACGTGCGACATCGTCGGCGACCTGTATCTGCCCAACGCCGCCTCGAGCACGCAGACCGTCCCCGCGATCCTCACGACCAACGGCTTCGGTGGGTCCAAGGACGACCAGGCCGGGATAGGCAAGGCCTTCGCGAAGCGTGGCTATGCGGTGCTGAGCTACTCCGGACTGGGCTTCGGCGGCTCGGACTGCAAGATCACGCTCGATGATCCGGACTTCGACGGCAAGGCCGCCAGCCAGCTGGTCTCCTACCTCGGCGGCCGTGACGGCATCGCCTTCACCGACGACGCGCACACCCAGCCAGCCCCCCGCCTCACCGTCGTGACGCGGGATCGCAAGGACAACGCCAAGCGGAAGTCGACCAACGACCCCCGGGTGGGCATGATCGGCGGTTCCTACGGCGGGCAGGTGCAGTACGCGGCCGCCTCGGTCGATCCGCGCATCGACACCATCATCCCGCTCATCACGTGGACCGACCTGTCCTACTCCCTGGCTCCCAACAACACCTCGCAGACCAGCGGCGTCTCGACCTCGACCCCCGGCGCCTCCAAGCTGGTGTGGGCTCTCGGTTTCTCCGGTCTCGGCGTCCTGAACGGCGTGGAGAACGCGCCGAGCGATCCGTCGCGGCTGATCGGCTGCCCCAACTTCGCCGACTTCGTGTGCCCGGCCCTGGCCGTTGCCGCCTCAACCGGCACGGTGGACGCTCAAGCCACGGCCGCGCTGCGCCACGCATCGCTGAGCAGCTACATGAAGAAGGTCACGATCCCCACCCTGATCATGCAGGGCCAGTCCGACACGCTGTTCAACCTCAATGAGGCCATCGCGGCGTACCAAGGGTTCAAGAAGCAGAAGACCCCCGTCAAGATGGTGTGGTTCAACGGCGGACACTCCGGCCCCAATGCGCCGGGCGAGATCGACTTCACCAACCCGAATCCTCAGACGCAGCACCTCGCCAAGCGCGTGACGGACTGGTTCGACCATTATCTGAAGAAGTCGGCCAAGGCCAGTACCGGGCCGGACTTCACCTACTTCCGCGACTGGGTCTCCTACTCGGGCAATGCGAAGCCCGCCTACGCGTCGTCGACGTCGTTCCCGGTCGGCACCAAGAACCGTTTCATCCTCTCCGGCAACGGTGAGCTCACCCGCGAGGCCGGCGCCGTCACCAGCGGAACGGCGCAGTTCACCACTCCCGCAGCGGGCGTCCCCACGTCGACCGACCCGGCCGACATAGTCGGCAGCCAGTCACCACTGCCCGAGACCGATCTGCCCGGCACCTTCGCCGCCTTCTCGACCGGCAGCCTGTCCAAGCCGGTCGACGTCGTCGGCAAGCCGACGCTGGATCTGCAGGTCTCGGCCCCGACGGCGGCGCTGACCCAGGGAACTGACGCCGGCAAGCTGGTGCTGTTCGCCAAGATCGCCGACGTCGCCCCCGACGGCACGACCAAGATCGTGCGCAACCTGGTCGCCCCGGTGCGAGTGCCTGACGCCACTCAACCGTTCCGGGTGACGCTGCCCGCCTTCGTCCACCGGTTCGAGAAGGGCCACCAGATCAAGCTGATCGTGGCGGGTGGCTCCACCAACTACCGCGGCGGCCTGACGCCGACACCGGTGTCCATCCGGCTGGGCAGCACCGCCCAGGCCCTGACCCTCCCCGTCCTGTGAGCATCGAGTGGGACTAGGGGGCACGGCGGATCAGTAGTCGCGACAGGCTCCGCCGCCCAGCGCGGCAAGACCTTCGCGATCTCCCGGTCCCCAGTCCGTGACGTCGGGCCGGGCTTCGGGCTGCATCAGCTCGCCCTCGGCGTCGACGTGGTCGAGGCCGACGAGGTGACCCAGCTCGTGCAGGACGACGGCCCGCGCCGCCTCCCACCCGGAGCGCTGCCGCACGATGCGCTTCAGCTGAGGACCGTCCAGGGTGACCGCGCCGGTGTCGAACCATCGCCCGCCCCGGGTGGAGATGCTCCCGGCGACACCGGCCACCGCCCCCTTCAGGGACGTGCTCTCCTCGGGATCGCTCCACGCAATCAGCACGGGCCCCCTCGATCCCGGAGCGCCTCCGCGCCGAGTGGAGGGCGCTTCGTCGGTGGTGCCGTCGTCCACGAAGGTCAGCCCGGTGGCAGCCGACACCGAGTCGAGGGCCTCGGCCACCATTCGGTCGGCTCCCTCGACAGCGGTGCGCGGATTGATCACCACGTGGATGGGCGCGCACGGGTCGTAGCGAACGGGGCCACCGTCGACGGTCCGGACGAACTCGTGCGGGCCCGATGCGGTGACGGCCGGCGGAGCGGACAGCGGCTCAGAGCTCGCATCCACCGGCGCTCCGAGGGTTCCGTCGATCCGAGCCTGGATGGCCGGGGCAGCCGAAAGTCCCACCATCACCATCACGATGGCAGCGATCGCGACCTTGGCGCGCCGACCCAGCGAGGACATGGGGCCATTGTCGAGCACGGCGCCAACTGACCACCCTGATGAGTTTCGGTACCGTGGGAGCGTGTCCGATCCTGACGCACCGCCCGGATCCGCACCATGGCGGCACGCTCGGCGGGGGCAGCTGATCGAGGTCGCCAGCCGGGCCCGGCGCGAGGTTGGCTTCGGCTGGCTGGACGACGACGGCGCGGACGACCCGGCTCACGGTCTCGAGCTGTGGATCAATGCCCGGATGACGTACGTGTTCTCGCTCGCCGGGCTGCTCGACACCCCGGGTGCCGACGCCCTCGCTGCGCACGGAGTTCGCGCACTACGCACCGCGCTGCACGACGACGAGCACGGCGGATGGTTCGACGTCTTCGCGCCGGACGGCTCCGTCCCCGACCTGTCAGGGTCCGGCGGGGCGAAGCGGTGCTACGGGCACGCCTTCGTGCTGCTCGCGGGAGCGGCAGCGACGTCAGCCCAGATCGACGGCGCCTCAGAGCTGTTCGCCGAGGCCCAGGACGTGCACGCCACGCAGTTCTGGGACGCCGCCGCGGGCCGGTGCGTCGAGGAACGATCTCGCGACTGGTCGCAGATCGACGACTACCGCGGCGCGAACTCCAACATGCATACGGTGGAGGCGTACCTGTTCACCGCCGACGCCACCGGCGATGCGATCTGGTTGGAGCGCGCCGATGCCATCTGCGAGCGGATCGTCGGCGAGACGGCGCAGCTGCACGACTGGCGGGTCCCCGAGCACTTCGACCGCGACTGGAGACCGCTGCTGGACCTGAATCGAGACCGACCCGATGATCCGTTCCGTCCGTTCGGCGCGACTCCCGGCCACGCCTTCGAGTGGGCTCGACTCTTGGTGCAGCTCGACGCTGCCCTGGACGACGGGTCGTCGTGGCGGATCCAGGCCGCCGAGAACCTGTTCGACCGGGCTGCCGTGGATGCGCTCGACGATGACGCTCCCCTGCTTCCGTACACGACGGACTGGGAGGGCACGCCCTTGGTGCGCGAGCGGTTTCACTGGGTGATGGCCGAGGCGGTTCAGTCCGCGCACGTGCTGGCGACAGCGACCGGGGAGCCCCGGTACGTCGGCCTCGAGGAGCGCTGGTGGTCCGAGATCGACGCCCGGGTGATCGACGACGACGGATCGTGGCGGCACGAGCTGTCGGCACGGCTCGCGCCGTCCAATCGGACGTGGCGAGGGCGTCCCGACGCCTACCATGGCGTCAACGCGTTGACGTGTCCTGATCTCCCCCTGTCCCCCACCGCTGCCGTCGCCCTCGGAGGTGCATCCAGATGAACGTGCTCGTGGTCGGCGAGGCGCTGGTCGACATCGTGCACGACCACACCATCCAGACGCATGCGGGCGGCTCTCCCTCCAACGTGGCGCGCGGCCTGTCGCGGATGGGCGTCGACACCCACCTGGTCTGCCAGTTC
>JBBSKV010000098.1:0-6229 GCA_038255955.1 Propionibacteriales bacterium | reverse complement strand
GACCGGGGGTACGACTACACCACGTACTTCGACGAGCGGGCGTACGAGAACGCGGCCGAGCAGATCGCCATCAAGCGCATCCTGTCGGGTCGCCGCTTCGCCAAGGCGGCCGACATCGGCGGTGGCTACGGTCGGCTCTGCCTGCTGCTGCGCACCTTCGCCGATCACGTGACCTTGGCCGAGCCGAGCCGCACCCAGCTCGACGCCGCCGCCAAGCTGCTGGAGGGCACCGACATCGCCCAGGTGCAGATGCAGGCCGACGCGCTGGACTTCGCCGACGGTGAGCTGGACCTGATCACGATGGTGCGCGTCATGCACCACCTGCCCGAGCCCAGTGCCGAGTTCGCCGAGATCGCGCGCGTGCTCGCCCCCGGCGGCACCGCCATCATCGAGGTCGCCAACTACGGGCACTACAAGAACCGCCGGGCCTTCAAGAAGCAGGGCAAGCCCCTGCCCGCCGAGCCGGTCAGCATCCGGACGGTCAAGGCCGACGAGCCCGACGCCATCGCCTTCGTGAACCACAACATCGGCACCGTCACCGATCAGCTGGCCGCGGCCGGTCTGCGGGTGCACCAGAAGCTGTCGGTCTCGAACCTGCGAAGCCAGCGTCTGAAGAAGATGCTGCCCACCGGCGCGATGCTGGCGATCGAGAAGCGCCTGCAGGGGCCGCTGGCCAAGAAGGACTTCGGCCCGAGCATGTTCCTCGAGCTCCGCAAGCAGGCCTGACCCGGTTCAGCGCAGCGCCGCGGCGGCCAGTTCGGGCTGGTCGGCGAACAGGCCGTCGATGCCGGCGGCCGTGAAGGCCGCGATCTCGCCCGTGAGGTCTCCCGGTGTGTTCGGGTCGGTCCCTACCCACAGATCGGTCGGGAGGAACTGGTTCTCCGCCCGGAAGGTGTGCACCACCACCTGCAGCCCGGCAGCGTGCGCGTCGTCCACGAGGCGCGACGGGACGGCAAGGCGGCCCGCCGGTGTCAGCGGGATGACGCTGTTCTTCTCCGGGCCGAGCCAGGTGGCGTAGCGAGCCACGTCGCGCAGACCGTCCGGTGTCATCAGGTCGGCGTACGTGCGGGCGTCGCCGGAGGCGACCAGATCGAATGGTGCGCCGACGGCGGAGGTGAGCTGCACCAGTGGTGCCCGGGTGCGCGTCGACAGTGCACGCAGGTTCGAGATCTCGAAGGACTGGATGACCACCGGGAGGCCGAACGTCGACAGCGACCGCAGCAGCGGCTCCTCCAGCGGCAGGCCGATGCTGCGGAAGTACGTGGGGTGCTTGGTCTCGGGCGCCACACCGATCCGTCGGCCGTGCCGCACGCTCTGGGCACGAGCGAACGCCAGCACCTCGTCGAACGTGGGGATGCCGAACTTCCCGTCGTACGTCGTGTTGGCGGGGCGCACGTGCGGCAGCCGTTCGGTGGCCCGGAGCGTGCGCAGCTCGCTCAGGGTGAAGTCCTCGACGAACCACCCGGTGATGTCCGAGCCGTCGATCGACTTCGTCGTCCGCCGGGCGGCGAGCTCAGGGTGGTCGGCGACGTCGGTGGTGCCGCTGATCTCGTTCTCGTGGCGTGCGACGAGAACGCCGTCCTTCGTGCTGACCAGGTCCGGCTCGATGAAGTCGGCACCCATGCGGATGGCCAGGTCGTAGGCGGCCAAGGTGTGCTCGGGCCGGTGGCCGGAGGCGCCGCGGTGGCCGAACACGGTGACGGGTGCGGCTGTGATCAGTGCCATGCACCCGAGTCGACCCGTGCCACATGGCGATGAGGTGGAATCGTCGGGCCGATCAGGTGAACGTCAGAGGACGTCGAGGCGGCGCAGCACGTCGCGCACGTGGGCCAGGGCGTTGCGCTCGCTCAGGCCGGTGGTGTCGTCGAAGTAGAGCCCGTCGCCGATCAGCTGGATGGTGCGGGCCAGTGACTCGTCGCCCAGGTGCTCGCTGAGCACGGCGAACCAGTCCTCGCGCAGACCGGCCAGCGCGGCTGAGGCCCGCGAGTCGCTCTCCTGAGCGATCCGCGCCGTGGCGATCAGCGCCCGGTCGAAGTTGCTGCCGGAGTTGACCGACGTGGCCAGGTAGTGGTCGACCGGACCGGTACGGGCCGTGCGCATGGCTTCGACATCGGCGGCGCCCTGCTCGCGCAGGCGGTCCAGCATGCCCTCGACGAGGTCGTCCTTGCTGTGGAAGTGGTAGAGCAGACCGCCCTTGGAGACCTGGGTCTCGGCGGCGACGGCGTCCAGCGTCGCGGCCCGGCTGCCTGCCGATACCAGCAGTGATTCGAAGGAATCGAGCAGGCGATCGCGGGTGCTGCGCGCCTCGGACATGCCCACACCCTAGCGAGAGGGAGATCACCCTCCACCACCTTGTCGCTGTACCGTCCAGACGGTACAGTTGACCAGTGGCGCAGCAGTGCCGAGACCCCTGTGAGGAGGACACCATGACCATGACCGAGCGAGACCTCGTCGTCGACGTCGCGACCGAGGAGCCCCGCGCCGGAGCCCGCGAGTGGGCCGCCCTGGCGGTGTTGATGCTTCCCGTGCTGATGGTGTCCGTCGACAACACGGTGCTGAGCTTCGCGCTGCCGGCGATCAGCGTCGACCTGCGCCCGAGCGGCAACCAGCTGCTGTGGATCGTCGACCTCTACGCGATCATGCTGGCCGGCCTGCTGATCGCGATGGGCACCCTGGGCGATCGGATCGGTCGTCGCCGACTGCTGCTGGTCGGTTCGGTCGGCTTCGGCCTCGCCTCCCTGCTCGCTGCCTACAGCACCAGCGCCGAGATGCTGCTGATCGCGCGGATGCTGCTGGGCGTCTCCGGTGCGACGCTGATGCCGTCGACCCTCTCCCTGATCCGCAACGTCTTCACGCATTCGCGAGATCGTCGCCTGGCCATCGCCACGTGGGCCGCCATGTTCTCCGGCGGCGCCGCACTGGGTCCCATCGTGGGCGGCTGGCTGCTGGAGCACTTCTGGTGGGGCTCGGTCTTCCTGATCAACGTGCCGGTGATCGTGCTGCTCATCCCGGTGGCGCTGGCCCTGCTGCCCGAGTCCCGTGACCCCTCGCCGGGGCCGCTGGATCTTCCGGCGATCGTGCTGTCGCTGACCGCGATGCTGCCCTTCGTCTACGGCATCAAGACCGTGGCCCACGCTGGTTTCGACGCCGCCACCTCGACGGCTTTCGCCGTGGCGATCGTCTCGGGCTGGATGTTGATCCGGCGCCTGCGTCGCAGCGCCCACCCCATGATCGACCTGACGCTGTTCGCCAACCCGGTCTTCAGCGGCGCGATCGTGGCCAATCTGCTGAGTCTGATGGCGCTCACCGGCTTCCTGTTCCTGGGTGCTCAGCTGCTGCAGCTGGTGCTGGGCCTGAGTGCGCTGGATGCAGCACTGGTGCTGCTGCCCGGTCTGGTCATCACCGTGCTGTCCGGATTCGGAGCGGTGCGTCTGCTGAGCCGCTTCTCGGCGCGGGCACTGGTCAGCTTCAGCTTCGGCGCGTCAGCCTTCGGCTACGCCGTGATGGCGCTGACCGGTTCGCCCACCGTCCTCTCGGTCGCGATCGCGTTCTCGCTGATGGGGCTCGGCATCGGCCTGGCCGAGACGATCACCAACGACCTGATGCTGTCCAGCGTCCCTCCGTCGCGGGCGGGCGCGGCGGCGGCCATCTCCGAGACCGCCTACGAGATCGGTGCCGTGCTCGGCACCGCCGTGCTGGGGACCGTGCTCACCTCGGTCTACCGGGCGAACCTGACCATCCCGGCGGTGGCGGCGTTCGGCGAGCGCGACGGATCGTTCGAGACCTTGGGCAGCACGTTCCACGCGGCTTCCTGGTACCCGAACGAGGTCGGCGAGAGCATTCGGGCCTCGGCGACCGCAGCGTTCGACCTCGGTGTGCAGACGACGTCGGCGGTCGCGATCGTGGTCGCCCTGGCCGCCGCTGCCGTCTCGTTCAGGACGCTGCGCGACGCCTGACCTGACACAGTGAAGTCATGATCAGGTGGCTGGGAGTTGTCGGTGTCGTCGGGGCGGGGGCCGTGCTGATTGTTCTCGGCGCCACCTCTTCGTGGTGGTGGTGGATCCTCGCCGTGCCGCTGCTGGCGATCGGCCTGCTGGGTGTGCGTGATCTGCTGCAGCGCGACCACAGCATCCTGCGCAACTATCCGGTGCTCGGTCACCTCCGCTTCGCGATGGAGGCGATCCGTCCGGAGATCCAGCAGTACTTCGTCGAGAGCAACATCGATGGGGTGCCGTTCGATCGCGAGACCCGGGGGCTGGTCTACGCCCGCGCCAAGGGTGAGGAGGACGCTCGACCGTTCGGCACCGAGCGCGACGTCAACGCCATCGGCTACGAGTTCGTCACCCATTCGATGAAGGCCAAGGTGGCCGAGGGTGCGATCCCGAGCGTGACCATCGGCGGCGAGCAGTGCTCGCAGCCGTACGACATGGCGCTGCTGAACGTGTCCGCCATGAGCTTCGGGTCCTTGTCGGGCAATGCGATCGAGGCGCTGAACGCGGGTGCCGCGATGGGCGGCTTCCTGCACGACACCGGTGAGGGAGCCATCAGCCCGCACCACCTCAAGCACGGCGGGGACCTGAACTGGGAGATCGCCTCGGGCTACTTCGGCTGCCGCACGCCCGAGGGACAGTTCGATCCCGAGCAGTTCGAGCAGAAGGCACGCGGCGAGACGGTCAAGACGATCTCGGTCAAGCTGTCCCAGGGCGCCAAGCCAGGCTTGGGCGGCGTGCTGCCCGGAGCCAAGGTGAGTGAGGAGATCGCGCACACCCGTGGCGTCGAGATCGGCAAGACCGTGGTGTCGCCGCCGGCGCATCCGGCCTTCTCCACCCCGCGCGGGTTGATCGAGTTCACCCAGCAGCTGCGCGAGCTCAGTGGCGGCAAGCCGGTCGGCATCAAGCTGTGCGTCGGGTCGCGACACGAGTTCCTGGCCATCTGCAAGGCCATGGTCGAGCTCCAGTCCCATCCCGACTTCATCATCGTCGACGGTTCCGAGGGTGGGACCGGCGCCGGCCCGGTGGAGTTCGAGGCCCACGTGGGCATGCCGTTGACGGAGGGGCTGGTGTTCGTGCACAACGCACTGACCGGCGTCGGGCTGCGACCGCAGGTCAAGATCGGCGCCAGCGGCAAGGTCGCGACCGGCGTCGACATCGTCCGGCGCATCTGCCAAGGGGCCGACTTCACCCTGGCAGCCCGCGCCATGATGTTCTCGATCGGCTGCATCCAGGCCCAGGTCTGTCACACCAACCGCTGTCCGGTCGGCGTGGCGACCCAGGACGAGAAGCGTTCCCGGGCTCTGGACGTGGGGCTGAAGTCCGTGCGGGTCCGTAACTTTCAGGCGCAGACCGTGGCCAGCGCCCACCAGATCGTCACGTCGATGGGGCTGGAGTCATTCGCCGAGCTGCACCCCGGCCTGCTGAACCGGCGCCGGGATCACCAGATCACCGAGACGTACGCCAGCCTGCACGAGTGGCTCTCGCCAGGTCAGCTGCTCGATGACCCGCCCGAGGCCTGGATCGACGACTGGAAGCTCGCCGATCCTGACGACTTCGGCCGTCGCGTCTCCAACCGACCCCCCGGATTCCACCCCGAGGTGTTCGAGCGCCCATGCCCCTGAAGCACTCTGCCCTCGCGGTGGGGGTGATGGTCCTGTGGGGCGTCAACTTCGTGGTGATCGACGAGGGTCTGGCCGACGTGCCGCCCCTGGTGCTCCTCGCGCTGCGCTTCGTTCTCGTCGCCTTCCCGCTGATACTCCTCGTGCCGCGTCCGAGCGCCAGCTGGCGTGTCGTCGTGGGCGTCGGGGCGTTCATGAGCCTCGGCCAGTTCAGCCTGCTGTACGTGGCACTCGATCTCGGCCTGCCGGCCGGGCTCGCATCGCTGGTCCTGCAGGCCCAGGTCATCTTCACGATCGTGATCGCCGCTGCCGTCCTGCGCGAGTCACCGACTCGCCGGCAGGTGATCGGCGCGGGTGTCGGTACTGCCGGCCTGGCCGTGGTCGCGGTGGCGCACGGGACATCAGCCCCCGTCGTGCCGCTGCTGGTGAGTCTCGGTGGCGCGCTCTCGTGGGCGATCGGCAACGTCATCAGCCGGGCTGCGGGTGTCGCGTCGGGGCTCTCGCTCGTGGTGTGGTCTGCCCTGGTCGTTCCGGTGCCCGCTTTGGCGCTGGCGCTCGCCATGGACGGCCCCGGCGAGGTCGGTCGTGCCCTCACGAGCCTGTCGGGAATCGCCATCG
>JBBSKV010000097.1:0-6260 GCA_038255955.1 Propionibacteriales bacterium | reverse complement strand
GACACCCAGATCTCGGTCTCGTAGACCTTCTGCACGACCGCGACGTGCGGACCCTTCGTGCTCACGCCGGTGGGCGCCTGGGGCCACCAGGCGATGGAGCCCACGGTCGGCACTCCGGTGGCGTACACGCGACGCGACGACGGCCAGCTGCCGAGATCACCGTTCACATCGTCCGGGTACACCGACGAACGCTCGTGGGTGAGTCGGTACGACACGTAGTTGCTGGAGTCAGCGCCGCGCGGACGCTGCCAGAAGGACTCCCCAGAACGCTTGCGGTAGCCGGCGTCGCCGTAGGTGGGGTTCGTGCACCACCGGGTGCTCCCACACACCACCGCCGCCCCCGCTTCATCGACCGGTGCGGCACCAGGATCGATGGCCCTGACCACGCCCGACGAGGTCGCGATGCGGTGGGCCAACCACTTCGCGCCACCCGCGGTGGGGTGCGACTGATCTCTGGAGAGTCGATCCGGCAGGATCGGCAGGGCGATCCAGGAGAAGCCGTGATCGCGGGTCGCCTGTTCCATCGCCAGCGTGACCGGCGTGCGCTGCTTCGCGTAGCGAGAGCCCCACGGCGCGGTGACGAACACCTTGTCGTGGTCGATCCCGGCGTCGTCGACGGCATCGGCCAGCAGGGCCAGATAGCGCGTGACGCCGGCACGAATCATGGCGGTGGACGCGTAGGCGATCTTGCCGTTGACACAGTCCTTGAAGTCGTTGCGCCCGCCCGCCACGATGAGCACGTCGGGCCGAGCGCTCCTGATCTTGCCCAGACGTGCGGAGTTGGCGAACGAGTTCTCGCGACAAGCCGCGCCCACGGCCGCCCCGTCAGGATCCGTCGTGGCGCCGATCCGGCCGCCGGCCAAGAGTCCTGTGCCGGAGATGGCGTCGACCTCCACCTCATCGGGATCACTGGGGTCCAGACCGGCGGTCTCCGCCAGCCACGCCCACCAGGCCTTGGTCTTGGTCGGCGAGCTCTGCGCGTCGTATGTCGCCCGGCTCGAGATCGAGTCGCCGACGATCATCAGTCGGGCGCCCGAGGGATCAGGCGGCGGCGTGGCGTCCTGGGTGGGTTCCACCGGCGGGATGGGGTCCTGAGTGGGTTCGACCGGCGGCGTGGGGTCTTGAGTGGGTTCCACCGGCGGCGTGACGTCTTCGGTCGGCTCCTCCGGCGGTGTGACGTCCTGGGCGGGTTCCACCGGCGGCGGGGGCGTTTCGCCCTTGGGGGTCGCCGACGACGCCGTGGTCGGTTCATCGGCAGCAGCAGCCGGCGCGACGACGAGCGGTGCGGCCAGCAGGACGAAGGTCAGTCCCCACGCGGCTGCTTGCGTCCCCCGGATCGGCCTCACCGGATGATCGTAGGGGCAGAACGGCACCTGCTCAAGGCGAATGGTGAAAGATCGTCACATCAAGTCAGCGCCGTCAGGTCAGCTCGCGCACCACGGCATCGGCGAGGAGTCGGCCCGTCAGGGTCAGGACGAGGCGATCATCGGAAACGGCGATCAGGTCCCGGTGGACCAGCTCGGGCAGCTTGGCGCGGGCTTCGTCGCTCAGTTCCGCCACCGGGTGACCGCTGCGCAGACGTGTCTGGAGCATCACTCTCTCGACCTGGGCGGTGGCGGCGTCGATGGTCTCACCGTCCATCCGTGGCGACTCCCCCGCAGCGAGTCGCTGCGCGTAGGCCGCCGGGTGCTTCACGTTCCACCACCGCTGTCCTGCCAGGTGCGAGTGCGCACCCGGGCCGACGCCCCACCAGTCGTCGCTGTTCCAGTACAGGACGTTGTGCTGGCACCGGGCGGCCTCGTCGCGGGCCCAGTTCGACAGCTCGTACCAGCCGAGCCCGGCCGAGGTCAGCAGATCGTCGGCCAGCACGTACTTGTCAGCCATCTCGTCGTCATCGGGCATCTGCACCTCGCCGCGACGCACCTGCCGGGCGAAGGCGGTGCCGTCCTCGACGATCAGGGCGTAGGCACTGACATGGTCGGGCTCGAGCGAGAGCGCGTGCTCCAGGCTGGTGCGCCAGTCCTCGAACGACTCGCCCGGTGTGCCGTAGATGAGATCGACGCTGAGCTGCTCGAAGCCGGCCTCCCGCGCCCACCGCACCGCCTCGGGCACCCGCTCGGGGTCGTGCGTGCGGTCCAGGGTGGCGAGGACGTGAGGCACCGCCGACTGGACGCCGAACGAGATGCGCGTGAAACCGCCGGCACGCAGGGTTGCCAGGGACCGCGGGTCGACGCTGTCGGGGTTGGCCTCGGTCGTGACCTCGGCGTCCGGCGCCAGCCCGAAGCGATCGTCGATGGAACGCAGCACCCGGACCAGGTCGTCAGCGGGCAGCTGGGTGGGTGTTCCGCCGCCGAAGAAGACCGTGTCCACCGGTCGGTCCCCCACCGCCGAGTGGGCCCGCTCGATCTCCGAGATCGCGGTGTCGGCGTACGAGGCTCGCGTGGCCCCCTCGCCCAGCTCGTCGGCGGTGTAGGTGTTGAAGTCGCAGTATCCGCAGCGCACCGAGCAGAACGGGACGTGGACGTACATCCCGAAGGGCCGCCCTCCCGAGTGGGAGGGCGGCCCTTGGGCAGAAGTGATCACCTGATCAAGCGTAGAACGAGTCCAGGAGCTCCTTGTTGTTGGTCTCGACGACCGCGCGCTTGACCTTCATGCTCGGGGTCAGCTCGCCGCTCTCCGGCGACAGGTCGTGATCGAGGATCGCGAACTTCTTGACCTGCTCCCACCGGTTGATCTTCTCGTTGAGCTCGGCGATCTGGCCCTCGATGATCGCGTGGATCTCGGGCGAGGACACGATCTCGGCGTAGGACTTGCCCTCCATGCCGTGGGTGGCCGCCCACTCGGTGACCGCGTCCGGATCCAGCGTGATCAGCGCGGAGCAGAAGTTGCGCTCGTTGCCGTGCACGAGGATCTGGCTGGTCAGCGAGCTGATGCCCTTGAAGACACCCTCGATGTGCGGCGGCGCCACGTACTTGCCGCCCGACGTCTTGAACAGCTCCTTCTTGCGGCCCGTGATGAACAAGAAGCCGTCCTCGTCGATGCGGCCTTCGTCACCGGTGTGCAGCCAGCCCTCGGCGGACTTGGTGGAAGCGCTCTCGGTGTCGAGGTTGTGGTACCCCTCCATGACGTGCGGGCCCTTGATCATGACCTCGCCGTCCTCGGCGATCTTGGCCTCGCTGCCCGGGAACGCGCGTCCGACCGAACCGATCTTGTAGGCGTCGGGGCTGTTCACGAAGGCGCCGGCCGAGGTCTCGGTGAGGCCGTAGCCCTCGAGGATCAGCACGCCCGCGCCATGGAACCACTCGGCGATGTCGGAGGAGAGCGCCGCTGCACCGGAGATGAAGAACCGGACGCGGCCGCCGAAGCGATCACGCACCTTGGAGAAGACCAGCTTGTCGGCCAAGCCGTGCTGGAACTTCAGCATCGGTGAGATCGACTCGCCCGCGCGAGTCTTGCGCGAGTACTCCAGACCGACCTTCTCGGCCCACCTGAAGATCTTGAGCTTGGCGCCGCCCTCGGCCTCGGTCATGCCGATGATGCGGCCGTACGCCTTCTCGAAGATGCGCGGGGCCGCGCCCATGAACGTCGGCTTCACGATGGCGAGGTTGTCGACGATCTTGGGCACGCGGCCGTCGATCGCGGTCGGGAAGCCGATCAGCAGCTGGGTGGTCGTCAGCACCTTGCCGAACGAGTGCGCCATCGGCAGCCACAGGAACTGCAGGTCGTCGGGCGTCAGGATGCCCTGGGCCTGGATGACGGCGGCCTCGTAGGTCCAGCTCTCGTGGCGCAGCCGAACGCCCTTGGGACGGCCGGTGGTGCCCGAGGTGTAGATGAGGGTGGCCAAGGAGTCGGGCTTGGTGGCCGCGACGCGATCGGTGATGACCGTCGGGTTCTGCGCGAGGTGGTCCTCGCCCATCTTTTCCAGGTCCGCCAGCGAGATGACCCAGTCGCCATCGGTGGCGCCGTCGGTGACGACGACCTTGGTGATGGCGGGGAGCTCGCTGCGCTTCTCGCGCAGCTTGGCGACCTGCTCGTCATCCTCGGCGAACACGACGCGGCTGTCGGAGTCGGACAGGATGTAGGCGACGTCGTCGGTGATCGTGGTCGGGTAGACGGTGGTGGTCGCTGCACCGGACGCCATGATGGCGAGGTCAGCGAGAATCCATTCCAGCCGGGTGCCCGACGCGATCGCGACGCGCTGCTCGGCCTCGACGCCCAGAGCAACCAGCCCGGCCGCGAGTCGGGTGACCTTCTCGCCGGTCTCGGCCCAGGTCAGCTTCTGCCAGTTCTCGTTCTCGTCGGGGTAGCTGAAGGCCTCCCGATCGGCGAAGGTGTCGACGCGGTCGAAAAACATCTGGCTGACCGTTCCCGGTCGGCTCTCGATGATCTTCAGTTCCTCAGCGGTGGCCTGTGGTGCGGGCATGTGATTCCTCAACGATTCGGGGGCGATGTGGTGTCGATCACTTTAACCTACTCGCCGGTCACCTGAGGTTGGGTCGCGTTGGACCCTCTCGCACGCTGGTTCGCTCGACCATCAGCGGCTCCGACCGCGGCCACGACCCTCCGGGCGGGGCAAGTTTTCCGCGGTCAGAGCACGTCTACCCAGCACCGTGGTAAACCGACCTCAGGACTTGCCGGGGCCGGCGTCGCCGGTGGAGAGGGCGGCGATGAAGGCCTCCTGGGGGACCTCGACGCGGCCGACCATCTTCATGCGCTTCTTGCCCTCCTTCTGCTTCTCCAGCAGCTTTCGCTTGCGGCTGATGTCGCCGCCGTAGCACTTGGCGAGCACGTCCTTACGGATCGCGCGGATGTTCTCGCGCGCGATGACGCGGGCGCCGATGGCGGCCTGGATGGGCACCTCGAACTGCTGACGCGGGATGAGCTCCTTGAGCTTGCCGGCCAGCGCGACGCCGTAGCCGTAGGCGTTGTCGCGGTGCACGATCGCGCTGAACGCGTCGACGATCTCGCCCTGCAGCAGGACGTCGACCTTGACCAGGTCGGCGGCCTGCTCGTCGGTGGGCTCGTAGTCCAGCGACGCATAGCCCTTGGTGCGGCTCTTGAGCGCGTCGAAGAAGTCGAACATGATCTCGCCCATCGGCAACGTGTACCGGATCTCGACGCGGTCGTCGGACAAGTAGTCCATCCCCAGCAGCTGGCCTCGGCGCGCCTGGCACAGCTCCATGATGGCGCCGATGTACTCGGCCGGGCTGAGCACCGTGGCTCGGACGACCGGTTCGAAGACCTCGTCGATCTTGCCGGTCGGGTACTCGCTGGGATTGGTCACCGTGATCTCGGAGCCGTCCTCCATCTGCACCCGGTAGACCACGTTGGGCGCGGTGGAGATCAGCTCAAGATCGAATTCCCGCTCGAGCCGTTCGCGCACGATCTCCAGGTGCAGCAGACCGAGGAAGCCGATCCGGAAGCCGAAGCCGAGCGCCCCGGAGGACTCCGGCTCGTAGACCAGCGCCGCGTCGTTGAGCTGCAGCTTCTCCAGCGCGTCACGCAGGGTGGAGAAGTCGTCGCCGTCGATGGGGTACAAGCCCGAGAACACCATGGGATTGGGGGTCTTGTAGCCGCCGAGCGGCTCCTCGGCGCCACGCAGGCTGGAGGTGACGGTGTCGCCGACGCGGGACTGCCGCACCTCCTTGACGCCCGTGATCAGGTAGCCGACCTCGCCGACCCCGATCTCCTTGGCCTTGACCGGCTCGGGAGAGATGACGCCGACCTCGAGCATCTCGTGCACGGCTCCGGTGGACATCATCTTGATGCGGTCTCGGTGGGTGAGCTTGCCGTCGAAGACTCGGACGTAGGTGACCACACCGCGGTAGGTGTCGTAGACCGAGTCGAAGATCAGCGCGCGCGGCGGGGCGTCGGCGTCGCCCTTCGGCGCCGGCACCTCCTCCACGATGGTGTTCAGCAGCGCCTCCACACCCTCGCCGGTCTTGGCCGACACCCGCAGCACGTCGTCGGGGTTGCCGCCGATGATGCCGGCGATCTCCGCGGCGTACTTCTCCGGTTGCGCACCGGGAAGGTCGATCTTGTTGAGCACCGGGATGATGTCGAGGTCCGCGTCGATCGCGAGGTAGAGGTTGGCGAGCGTCTGCGCCTCGATGCCCTGTGCGGCGTCGACGAGCAGGATTGCGCCTTCACATGCCTCGAGGCTGCGGCTGACTTCGTACGTGAAGTCGACGTGGCCAGGCGTGTCGATCAGATGAAATTGGTAAACGAGTCCGTCGTCGGCCTCGTAGTAAACGCGCACG
>JBBSKV010000096.1:0-6306 GCA_038255955.1 Propionibacteriales bacterium | reverse complement strand
GATGGCGACTCTCAACGAATTCATGGCGTCGTCTCCTGCAGTGGTTCGTCGACTGGGGCGCTGACGGATTCGTCCACCGGGACCGACAGCCGCACCTCGGTACCTTCGCCCGGAGCCGTGCGGATCGTGGCGGTGCCACGGTGGCGTTCGACGCGATCGACGATCGACCGGCGCACCCCCATCCTGTCCTCCGCGATCTGCGACGGATCGAAGCCCACGCCACGGTCGCGGACGAACACCGACGCCGTGCTCCCATCGGCCTCGGCGTACACGTCGATCCGATCGACCCGGGCGTGCGTGGAGGCGTTGACCATCGCCTCGCGGGCCGCCCGGACCAGGGCCGTGACATCGGGTCCCATCGGCGCATCGCCGACGACGACGGTCTCGATCGCCACCTCGTGCGCGTCCTCGACCTCGGCCGCCACCCCGCGCAGGGAGGCGGCGAATCGATCGCCGATCGTCTCGTCGGTTCCGTACAGCCACGAGCGCAGCTCTCGCTCCTGGCGCCTGGCCAGGGTCGCGACCTGCGCCGCATCGGCAGGGTTCTTCTGCAGCAGCGCCAGGGTCTGCAGCACCGAGTCGTGCAGGTGCGCCGCGACATCGGCCCTCTCCTGCGACCGCACCCGCTCGCGGCGTTCGTCGGACAGATCGCCCATCAGCTTGAACAGCCAGGGACCGAGGATCATCGCGACGCCCAGGACGGCGATCACGACGGCGGACCCGAGATCGAGCACCGCGCCCCAGCCCCGGTCCTGCGTGATGACGTACGTCGCGGCCAGCGCGACGAGCACGATGCCGACCCCCACGCGCGCCGCGAATGCGGCGCCGGCCGTCTGGCGCATCCACCGCCCGAGCGAGGCGTCGTCGAACTGGCGCCAGATCACCGCGATGCCAAGGACACCGAGCAGCACCGGCGCCAGCAGCGATCCGTCCGGCCCGCGGCCCGTGGCCTGCAGGAACACCAGGACGCCCACGCCGATCGCGGCCAGCGCGACGCCCTGCACGACCTCCGGGGCCGCCGGCCGGGCGCTGGTGCGCAGCCCCCGACGCGTCGCCGACTCGAGCCCCGGGGACATCTCGGGCTGCCGCAGCGGCAGGAACCGCCACAGCAGGAGATAGGCGATCACTCCTGCACCGTTGAACCAGGTGCCCACGATGAACGCAATGCGCACCGGCAGCACGCCGACACCCAGGTGCTCGGCGATTCCCGTGCTCACCCCGGCGACGAGCCGGCGGTCGGCCGGTCGGTGCGCGCGGCGGAATTCGGTCACACCTGATCGTCACACGTCCTCACACCGGCCCGCCAGACCGGACGACCCCCGCAGCACCCTGATCCACTCGGGGTGCACTTCAGGGTTCTGCCCGATGCGGCCGGCCGTGCCTGGTTGGCACCATGAGGACATGACCGAGACACCGCACCACCAGCAGCACCCCGAGGGCGACACGGCTCGCGCCGCTGGTCCCGACGACGGATTCGACGCCCAGCGACTGCGCACCGTGGCCGACATGCGGCGGTCCTCCGATCCTCGCCTCGTGGCAGGCGTCTGCGCCGGCATGGCACGCCACCTGAACGTCGACCCGGTGATCGTGCGCATCGTGTTCGGCGTCCTGGTCTTCGTCGGCGGATCCGGCATCATCCTCTACGCCGCGTTCTGGTTCCTCGTCCCGGCCGATGATGCCGAGAAGTCCATCGCGGCCGACTGGTTCAAGCTCGACGACAACGAGCAGCGCATCCGGGTCGGCGGTCTCGTGCTGGCCGCGGCCGTGGCGGTGCTGGCTGCTGTCGGGGACGGCGGCGGCTGGGGATGGGGCGGCGGCGCGCCGTGGGCCCTGATCCCGCTGGCCCTGCTGGTGTACCTGTTCGCCGTTCGTCCCCGTCGACGCAAGGAGAGGCGGGAGGCGGCCACCGCCACGGCCCTGCAGTCGCCCACCCACGAGTCGGTGCGAGACGGCCTCCGCACCACCACCTACACCTTGCCGCCCGAACGTCGGTCGTGGGCGCTGACCGGCCTCACGACGTCCGTGACCGCGATTGCCGTCGCGGTGGCTCGGATCATCGCCGACTCACGTGACGGCACGCCGTGGACGACCTACGTGGCACTCGCGCTCGCCATCGTCGCCGGCGGGCTTCTCATCAGCACGGTCATCGGCGATGGAGGACCACTGATCTTCTTGGGCCTGCTGCTCGCCGTCGCGCTCGGGCTCGGTGCTCTCCTTCCCAATCCGCGCATCGGCGCCCAGGAGCTGACACCGACCGCGGCCGCCGACGTGTCCTCCACCTACGAGCACGGGGTCGGGGTGCTGGAGCTGGACCTGACCGGCGTCGAGGACCCCGACGCCCTCCTGGGGCGGACGGTCGGTCTCGAGACCGGTGTGGGTCAGACCAGGGTCATCGTCCCCAACGGGCTGAACATCGCCGTCAGCGCTGATCTGGTGGCTGGCGAGATCGCGGTGTTCGACCGCACGACGAACGGCACCGAGACCCGGATCGAGACGCGAGCCGATCCTGGCCGCGCCCTGACCCTGACCATCGACCAGAAGATCGGAGACATCGAGGTGATCCGTCAATGAACAGCCATCCGTTTCGATGGAGAGGGCTGGTCTTCGGCCTCTTCTTCCTCGCCGTTGCCGGCAGCTGGGCGGTCTGGAAGCAGGATCTGCTGACCCAGCAGCAGTTCAGCTTCACTCTCAGTGCCGTGCTGATCGCCTTCGGCATCCTCGGAGTGATCGCCACCTTCTGGCGCCCCACCCCCCACCTGTCCCACCACCACGACACCCCGGAGGAATCCCATGAAGAACCTGACCCGCAGCCGTGACAACAAGTGGATCGGCGGCGTGTGCGGCGGCATCGGCCGCTACACCGACATCGATCCCAACCTGATCCGCCTGGCGGCCGTCGTGCTGACGATCCTCGGGTTCGGCACCGTGATCATCGCCTATCTGATCGCCTGGCTGCTGATGCCTCGCGAAGGTCGCACCGTCACCGTGGTCAGCCCGGCCGAGCCCCCCACCGATCCGCACCCCGGGACACCTCCGGAGTAGGGACCCCACGAGCTCAGTCGCCCAGCAGCTCGCGGATCTGGGCCGGGCGGTCGGTGATGACCGCCTTGACTCCCAGCTCGAGGCACAGCTGGAGGTCGGCCTCGGTGTTGACCACCCAGACGTGGAGGTCGTGACCGCTGCGGGTGATCGACCGGCCAAGCCGCGGGTGCGCGTGCAGCTCGGCCATGCCGGGACCGACCAGCCAGTCCTTGCCGATCATCCGTCGCAGCATCGGCCAGTGGTGCTGCTTCTCGATCAGCTGGACCAGCTGCACGTCCGGCGCCATCCGCACGACCCGCTGGAGTGCGGTCCACGAGAAGCTCATCACCCGGACCGGCGACCCGGGTCGGTCCCAGCCGAACTCGCGCAACATCTCCACGAGTCGCTTCTCCACCAGCCCACCGAAGCGGGTCGGGTGCTTGGTCTCGATCGCGACCTCGATGCGCCGGTCTTGATCGGCGACGGTCTCCAGGAGCTTGCGCAGCGTCAGCAGGCCGTCGAGATCCTCGTCGCGGTCAGGAGCCTCGTCGTCGAGCTCGGACCATGGGTTCTTCCACGACGCGAAGTCCAGCTCCGACAGCTCGGCGAGGTCCATCGTGGAGACGGCGCCGCGCGTGCTGGCCGTCCGCCGCAGATCCCGGTCGTGGACGCACACCAGGTGGCCGTCGGCCGTGAGGCGGACATCGCACTCCAGTCCATCGGCTCCCGCCTCCAACGCCTGCAGATAGGCGCCCAGCGTGTGCTCGGCGTTCTCGTGGCTCGCTCCACGATGAGCGACGACCTGCGGCCTCATGACGTCCACTATGGCCGGTCGCGGGTCGTCCTCGCCACAGGCGGGGCCCACTGATCGCGAGCCCGCACCGCCGTCGCCGTGAAGTCACTGAAGACGCCATCGACGCGGGCGTCGTAGAAGGCCAGGTACTCGCGCACGGCATCGCCGTGCGCGGACTTGTCGGTCCCGACCCGCAGCTCGGCCGGCAGGAAGTTGTTCTCGTCGCGCATCGTCCAGACGTGCACCAGCAGATCGACGTCGTGGGCGCGCTCGACCAGCCCGGTCCGGCCGGCGAGGCGTCGCTCCCTGTCGCGGGCGATGACCAGGCTCTTGTTCGGACCGATGCCGTCGGCGTACCGGGCGATCTCCGCCAGGCCCGCCGAGCTGGTCAGATCGGCGTAGGTGCGCGGATCGCCAGCCGCCATGAGGTCGTACGGGGCGCCCTTGCGGTGGATCAGCTGGATCAGGGGGTGTGGGGTCCGCTCACGCAGGCGACCGAGGTTGCCGGTCTCCATGGACTGGATGATGATCGCGGCGCCCTCGCCATTGAGGCCGCGGCGTTCGAGGGTGGCGATCAGCAGGTCGTCGAGGTCCAGGCCCAGGGCTGCGAAGTACGTGGGGTGCTTGGTCTCGACGTACACGCCGATCTCGCGACCCGTCTGCGCCGTGGCCTCCTCGGCGATGTCGAGCACCTCGTCGAACGTCAGGATCTGCTCGTGCCCGCCGAGCGGGAGGTTCTGGGGCCGCAGGAAGGGCAGCCGCTCTCGGACGCGCAGCGTCTTGATCTCCGCAAGGGTGAAGTCCTCGGTGAACCACCCCGTCTCCGGCACGCCGTCGACCAGCTTGGTGACCTTGCGATCTGCGAACTCGGGACGCCGAGCCACGTCGGTGGTGCCGCCGATCTGGTTCTCGTGCCGCACCACCAGCACGCCGTCGCGGGTGCTGACCACATCGGGCTCGATGTAGTCGGCGCCCTGCTCGATCGCCAGGAGGTAGGACGGACGGGTGTGCTCGAGGCGCTCCCCCGGCACACCACGGTGACCGATCACGATCGGGCGGGTGACCATGCCTGCCATCAGAGCACGTCGCGGTCCCGGATCAGCCGCACGGCGCCGTCGCGGCGCGGATCCGCCGCCGCCACCAGGCGCCCGTCGGCCTGGCGGACGGTGGCCGCCACGCCTCCGTAGTACATGGTGAGGTCGGTCTCGGTGCGCACGACCTCGTCCGGACGGCCGGCGCGGTGCACGTGCACGCGTGGGTGGTTGACCGCCTGCTGCAGCGGCATCCCGCCGTTGGCGAATCCCGCGATGGTCTGCACCGTCGCCGTGGTGATCCGATCGGCACCCGGTGAGCCGATCGCGATGACCGAGCCGTCCTCGTGATGGCCGACCGTCGGCGCCATGTTGGACAGCAGTCGGGTGCCCGGGTCAAGACCGTGCAGGCCGCGGGGATTCAGCTCCTGCTCGCCGAGGCAGTTGTTCAACCAGATGCCGGTCCCTCGAGCCACCATGCCCGAGCTGTAGCCGGAGGACACCGTCACCGAGCACGCCGCGCCCTCGGAATCGGTGGCCGACACCTGGGCGGTCGAGCCCGATTCCAGGACCGCCAGCTGGTCCCGGTCGATGTCGGCCAGCAACGCGGCGGCGTCCCGCACCAGGTCGTCGGAGTGGTCCAGCACGTCGAGGCGACGCGACAGCACCGCACGCTGTACCCGCACGAGGTGGTCGATGTCGGCCGGCGTCCACGTCCCGTGCGGCCGGTCCCCCATCAGCTGCAGCATCGCGGTGACGCACACCCCGCCCACCGACGGCGGCGGATTCGTGCCGAACGTCCACCCGCCTGATCGCACCTTCAGGGACGGACGGGTCACCGGTGTGTACGCCTGCAGGTCCGCCAGGCTCAGAATTCCGCCCCGGTCCTGCACGTCCGCGGCGATCATCCGCGCGAGATCCCCCGAATGCAGGGCGGCAGCGCCCTGATCGGCGATCTGCTCCAACGAGTCGGCCAGATCGGGCAGCCGCACCAGATCGGAGGTGATGGCGCCGGCCGCGTCGTGGATCATCTCGTGGCTGGTCTGGTCCCAGCCGAAGATGTCCGCATGCGAGTACTCCAGGTAGAAGCGGGACGCCGAGCTGAGCCGGAAGCCACGCCGTGCGACATCGATGGCCGGGAGAACCAGCTCGCGCCACGGGATCCGGCCCCAGCGCTGGTGCGCCTGCTCGAAGGCTGCGATCGATCCGTGGGCGGCGACCGATCCGGGACCGATCGTCACCGTCACGCCACCGCCGTACTCGGTGTGCACGTCCCACGTGCCGCTGCTGTCCTGCTCGGCGCGGGGGGCGTCCCGGCCGGGCATGTCCATCCAGCCGTCGATCGTCTGCGGGGCGCTGCCGTCGGGAGGCTGCACCGTGATGAAGCCGCCCGAGCTCGGCGACACGATGCCGACCTCGTTGACCATTGTCACCAGGCTGGCGGCCAGAGCGGCATCGATC
>JBBSKV010000095.1:0-6320 GCA_038255955.1 Propionibacteriales bacterium | reverse complement strand
GTGGTGGTGATCACCGAGCTGGAGGGCAAGCGCCACGATCCCGAGCTCGGCTACTTCGCGCGCAGCGCGCTGCGCTTCCTGGACGACCTGCGGGTGCAGCACGGAACTCTGGACGTCCCGCTCCCGATCGGTGCTGAGGGTGGCACGGTCCGGGTCGAGCTCAACCACACGGACTCCTCGTCCCTGCCCTCGGGTTTCCGCCTCGGCGACAACGACACGCGCATCCTGTCGGTGGCCCGCAACCTGGCCAACGAAGGATTCGACGTCCAGATCGTCTCCAAGGATCTGCCGATGCGGGTCAAGGCCTCGGCCGTCGGCCTGATCGCCGAGGAGTACCGCGCCGAGCTGGCCCAGGAATCGGGCTGGACCGGCATGCGTGAGCTCGAGATCGCCAGCGGCGAGCTCGACTTGCTCTACGAGACCGGCGAGATCGACCTGACCAGCCTGGACGCACCCGATGCTCTCGACCTGCCGTGCCACACCGGTCTGGTGCTGGTGTCGGACAAGGGCAGCGGCCTGGGTCGCGTCACGGCCGACAAGCAGATCCAGCTGATCCGCGGCGATCGTGAGGCCTTCGGGATCCACGGGCGTTCGGCCGAGCAACGGGTGGCGCTGGACCTGCTGCTCGACCCGGACATCGGCATCGTCTCGCTCGGCGGTCGCGCCGGCACCGGCAAGTCGGCACTGGCGCTGTGCGCGGGGCTGGAGGCCACCATGGAGCGGAACCAGCACAAGAAGGTGGTCATCTTCCGCCCGCTGTACGCCGTCGGTGGCCAGGAGCTCGGCTACCTGCCCGGCAGCGAGTCCGAGAAGATGGGCCCGTGGGGCCAGGCGGTCTTCGACACGCTCGGCGCCATCGCCTCGCCGGCGGTCATCGAGGAGATCCTCGACCGGGGCATGCTCGAGGTGCTGCCGCTCACGCACATCCGCGGGCGCTCGCTGCATGACTCGTTCGTCATCGTCGACGAGGCACAGTCGCTGGAGCGCAACGTGCTGCTCACGGTGCTGTCGCGCATCGGTGCCAACTCCAAGGTCGTGCTCACGCACGATGTCGCCCAGCGCGACAACCTTCGGGTCGGTCGGCACGACGGTGTGGTCGCCGTGGTCGAGAAGCTGAAGGGTCACCCTCTGTTCGCCCACGTCACCCTGACCCGTTCGGAGCGCTCACCCGTGGCGGCTCTCGTCACCGAGATGCTGGAGGATGTCGCGCTCTGACACCGAGAAATGGCCCGGCCGCTGTGGCATGGTTTGTCCGTGGGAGCCGTCGGGAGAGTCATCGCGCACAGTGCGGTGTCGTGCTTGGTGCTGGCTGGGCTCGCCGCGTGTGGAGCCGACACGTCCGATGACACGGTGGTCGACTGGTTCGTCGTGCCGGGACGCGGCGATCAGGCCGCACTCGCCGCCACCTGCGCCTCGGCGTCCGGAGGTGCCTACACCGTCCAGCTGCACCAGCTGCCGGCCGGCATCGACGCCCGGCACACCGAGCTGGTGCGCCGGCTCTCCGGAGCAAGCTCGTCGATCGACGTGCTGAGCCTGGACACCCAGCTCGTCGCCGAGATATCCGGCGCGGGCTTCCTCGCGCCCGTGTCCACGTCGCAGCAGAAGGCCTGGGGTGAGGGTGTGGCGCCGGGCGCTCGGGCTGCGTCGACACGTGAGGGCGAGCTGGTCGCCGCGCCGTGGTGGTTCGATCCGCAGCTGCTCTGGTTCCGAGGGGCGACCGCCGAACGAGCCGGGCTCGACACCAGCAAACCCGTCGCGTGGGACGACCTGATCGCGGGTGCCGATCGACTGGGCGTCTCGGTCCAGGTCGACGACCTGGACGGCAGTGGGATGTCCGAGTGGGTGGCCGGCCTGGTCGCCGCGGGCGGTGGCACCCTCGAGGATCTGGACTCCGAAGCCGGTCGTGGTGCCGCTTCGGTGATCGAGTTCTATCGCGAGTCCCTGGTCGGGCCGGGACCACGCCCGGACGCCACCGCGCGGTTCGCGGGCGAAGGCGGTGGCTTCCTGCTGGCGCCCAGCTCGGCCCTCTCCGACCCGGCCATGCAGGCGATCGCTCCTGAGCTGAGCACCGCCGCCTACCCCGTCATCGCCGAGACCGCGCCGGCTCCAGCGGCTGGCATCTCACTGGCCGTGGCGCGCGACGCCGAGGATGCTGCCGCCGCGGCGGATCTGATCTCCTGCCTGATCGCACCGGAGCAGCAGCGCGACCTCGTGATCGAGTCGGGCCACGGGGCCGCTCGGCCTGCCGTCTACGACGACAAGGACGTGCAGGAGAAGTCGGCGACAGCAGCCCTGGTCCAGGAGGCGCTCACGACGGCTCAGCCGGTCCAGCCCACTCCGTACTGGAATGCCATCCGCCGTGCGATCGATCGCACGTGGCAGCCGATCGACGGCGTCACCGCAAGCACCACGCCGCAGGAGTCGCAGCGCGAGATCACAGCCGCCCTCCGTGGGGAGCTGCCGTGAAGGCCTGGAAGTGGGTCGGCCCCGCCGTCGCGGTGCTCGTGCTGGTGACGGTGGTGCCGTTGATCCGGGCGATCTGGACGTCGCTGCACCGCTCGACGCTGACGGCGTCCGGCGACGCCCCACTGGTGGGTCTGGACAACTACCTGAACGTGCTGAGCAGCCGGTCGTGGTGGCTAGCCGTCGCCACCACGCTGCTGGTGGTGGCGCTGGTCGTGATCGTGCAGGTGCTGCTCGGATGCGTCTTCGGGGCCGCTCTCAACCGATGGTCCCGCGCCTGGGCGCCGGCACGTGCCGTGGTGCTGCTGCCGCTCGCTCTGCTCTCGGTCGTCGGGGTGGTGATGTGGCGCGATGCGGCCACGACCGGATTCGTCGCTGAATGGTTCGGCAGCGCCGACTCCTCCACCGGTTCGCTGATCGCGGTCAGCGTGGCCGAGATCTGGCGCGGCACGGGGCTGGTCGTCGTGGTCGTCGCGATCGCCCTGTCCCGCGTCCCGGCGTCACTGCTCGCATCCGCCGTCGCCGACGGCGCCACCGCGCGGCAGCGGTGGTCACGGGTGATCATGCCGTCCATCGGCCCGGCACTGGCGGCCATCGCCGCGTTCCGGGTGCTCGACACGTTCCGGGTGCTCGACGGGCCGCTGCTGGTGGACCGGGCCACGGCCGCCCGACCCGCCTCGGTGTTGATGTGGAACACCCAGTTCACCGACTTCGAGCTCGGCCTCGGAGCGGCGATGTCGATCGTGCTGCTGGTGCTGGCGGCCGTGCTCACGGCCATCGTCGTGCCGCTGTTCCGGGTCAGGAGGGTCCTGTGACGATCCGCTCACGCCTGACTGCGTCCGGGGTCGCGTTCCTGCTCGGCTTCGCTGCCGCCAACTACAGCGTCTTCAGCGTTCCCCGCCCGGATCTGTGGCTCTGGTTGGTGTTCGCGGTCCTGCTGATGGGCACCGGCGTGTTCGGAGTCCTCATGGCTGACTCCCGCCGTGACTTCTCGATTTGGGCGATCATCGGCACCGAGCTCTTCGTCGTGTTCACCGTCGTGCCGCTGCTGTGGCTCCTCAGCGTCGCCACCACTCCGGCCGGTTCAACCCGCACGAGCCTGTGGCCCACCGACATCTCCTGGTCTGCCTTCGGCGAGGCGCGTCGATCGGACGCACTGCTGGGCGCCGCCGGCAGCACCGTGCTGATCGCCGGCGTCGCCACCGTGCTCGCGCTGGTGGTCGCCGTCCCGGCCGCGATCGGTCTGGTTCACCGGCCGCCGGCGGGCCGCCGCTTCGTCTACGGCGCCTTCGTCGCGGCGCTGGTGCTGCCGACACTGGTGCTGGCGGCACCCGCGAGTGCTCAGCTGCTCGCGTGGGACCTCGCCCAGTCGAGGCTGGCCATGGCAGTGCCCACGCTCGCGGTCTCGCTCCCTCTCGCGGTGTGGCTGCTGGTCCGACTGGTCCGGAATGCTCCGTGGACGCTGCACGCCGCCATGCGCGCGGACGGTGCCGACCGGCGGCAACGCCTGCAGCACTTCGCCCTGCCGTACCTGGGTCTGGATCTGCTGATCGTGGCGGTCGTCGTCTTCTACTGGACCGCGGGCGACCTCGCTCTCGGCCTCGGGATGGCACCCATCGACCAGACGAGACCCCTGCCGGCCACGCTCCTGGTCCTGACCGGCCGCGGCGACGTGTCCAGCCAGGTCGTCGCTGCCGCTGGCGTGTGGTGGCTGCTGCCGGCAGCCCTGGTTCTCATCGTGTTCTCGCGACGCATCGTCGCTCTTCTGGGGAGGCCCTGACATGGCGTCGATCGAACTGCGTGACATCTGCTTCCAGGTCGGCTCCCGGGCCGTCCTGGAGAACGTCAGTCTGCAGGTCCCGGACGGTCAGACGCTGGCCATCGTGGGTCCTCCCGGAGCGGGCAAGTCGTCGCTCCTGTCCGTGCTGATCGGGCTGCAGGAACCGACCTCGGGCGACGTCCTGATCGACGACGAGGTCGTGACCGGCGAGTCGCCCCGGACCCGCGACCTCTCGATGCTTTTCGACGACTACGCCCTGCATCCGCACCTGGACGTGTACGACAACCTGGCCTTCTCCTCCACGCTGCGCCGCGGACACGACAAGGCCGAGCTGGCCGAACGCATCGAGGAGGTCGCCGGCTTCCTGGCGCTCGACAGCGTGCTGGGCGATCGACCGGGCCGTCTCGACCCGGCCCTGCAGCAACGTGTCGCCACCGGTCGTGCGCTGGTGCGAGAGGCGCGGGCCTACCTGCTGGACGAGCCCTTCGCGGCCCAGTCCGAACGCCTGCGCAACCACGTGCGGTCAGTGGTGCTGCAGTGGCAGCACGACCACGGCCGCACCACGATCCTCACCACCTCCAACGTCGACGAGGCACTGTCGTCCGCCGATCAGGTCGTCGTGCTGCACCACGGCTTCGTGCACCAGATCGGGACGCCGCGCGAGCTGTACGAGAAGCCGGCCGACATGTTCGTCGCCGGCTACCTGGGCGCGCCGCCCATGAACCTGATCCCCGGTGCTCCCGACTCCGCCGGCATCCGGACGCCTGTCGGCACGCTCTCGGTGGACGACGGCCTGCGCGATCGCATCGCCGGCCGCGACGTCGTCGTGGTCGGCGTGCGCCCGGAGCACCTGGTCCAGACCAGCACCGTGCCGCAGGACGGGTTCGGGGTCAGCGCCTCGGTCGATGACGTCGAGTGGCGTGGCCGCAGCCAGTTCGCGTACCTGGGCTACGACATCGACCCCGAGGTCGAGACGGTGCTCAGCGAGGTCGAGGAGCTGGTCGGATTCGACCTGTTCCAGAGCTTCGTCGCTGCCGAGGTGCCCGCCGCGAGCACGATCGCCCTGGGGTCGACGCTGTCGGTCGCGGCTTCGCGCGAGCACGTGCACGTGTTCGACCCCATCACCGGCGAGAACCTCACCTGACTGTGCGGACAACCCTCACGGTCTTGGTCAGCACGCTGGCCGCCGCCGGGTACGCCACGGTGTCGCTGGTGCGCTTCGCGACCTTCGTGCCCGTCTCGTACGACAACGCGATCTTCGAGCAGGCGGTCAAGAGCTATGCGCGCCCGGGAGCGCCGATCGTGCCGGTGAAGGGCCCCGGCTACAACATCCTCGGCGACCACTTCTCGCCCATCGATGCCCTGATCGCACCGATCTACCGGGTGTTTCCGTCGGCGCAGACGATCCTGCTGGCGCAGGTGCTGCTGATCGCGTTGTCGGTGGCCGTGGTGACTCATCTGGCACTGCGGGTGCTCGGCACGGGCTGGGGACTGGTCGTCGCGGTGCTGTATGCCGTCTCGTTCGGGCTGCAGTCAGCCGTCGAGGCTGACTTCCACGAGGTGGCCTTCGCCGCGCCGCTGCTGGCCCTGGCCGGAGCCGCCTACGTGGATCGACGCTGGCGTGCGGTCGTGGGATGGTCGCTGCCACTGCTGCTGGTCAAGGAGGATCTCGGTCTGACGGTCGCCGCAGTCGGCATCGTCCTGTGGATGTCCGGTCAGCAACGACTGGGGCGCGCTGTCGCCCTAGGCGGACTGCTCGCGTTGGCCGTGACCGTGGTGGTGATCATCCCGGCCTTCGCCTCGGACGGCTATGCCTATGCGGCAGCCCTCGGGGGCGACCGTGGGCTGATCGCGACACTGACTGACGCCCCCGGTCGCAAGGTGGCCACCGCGGTGCTCACCGTGGCGATCACCGGGTTCGCGGCGATGTTCTCCCCGTGGGCCCTGCTCGTGCTGCCGACGTTCGCCTGGCGGTTCGCCGGCGACAACGCCAGCTACTGGGGCACCGAGTACCACTACTCGCTGGTGCTGATGCCGATCGTGTTCATCGCCGCGATCGACGGCGTGAAGCGCCACC
>JBBSKV010000094.1:0-6330 GCA_038255955.1 Propionibacteriales bacterium | reverse complement strand
CCAACCTGCGCGGCGAGGTCGACGTGCTCAACGCCCTGCTGGTTGCAAATCCCGACGGCACGGCCACGGTGTCAGCCGGCGTCGTCAACCAGGGCGACAACGAGGACACCATCACCGAAGTCACCGCCACCACGCTGGACGGCTCGCGCCTGACAGTCGAGGCACCCGAGACGGACACGACGCTTCCGTCCAAGAAGCTCGTCCCGCTCGGCGCATCCGAGGGCGAGGACGTCTTCGTGGTGGACGGCGCCCCGATCGGTAAGTACGTGCGGCTCACGCTCACCTTCGACACGGCCGGCACCGCCACCATCGAGGCTCCGGTCGTCACCCGCGGCGAGTCCTACGACGAGATCGCCACCGGGTAGTACCGCGCGTCAGGTCAGCTGACCCGTGACCAGGTAGACGACGCGACGCGCCATCGAGACGGCGTGATCGCCGATCCGCTCGTAGTAACGGCCGAGCAGGGCGATGTCGACGGCCGACTCCACACCGTGGGTCCACTCGTCGCCGAGCAGGCTGCGGAACAGGTCCTTGCGGAGGCGGTCCATCTCGTCGTCCTCCTCCTCCAGCCGCATGGCGGCCGCGACGTCGCGGCTGGCGACGATGCGCGAGGCGGAGTCGATCATGGAGTCAGCGACCTGCGACATCGACACGATGGTCGGGTGCAGCGACTCGGGAACGGCCACGTCGGGCATCCGGCGACGCGCGATCTTCGCGACGTGCACCGACAGGGCTCCCATGCGCTGCAGGTCGGCCAGCATCCGCAAGGTCGCGATGAGCTGGCGCAGGTCCGTGGCCACGGGCTGCTGGGTCGCCAGGATCAGCAGGGCCCGTTCCTCGATGGCCTCGGCGGTGGAGTCGACGACCTTGTCGCCCTCGATGACCTTCTCGGCCACCGACCCGTCGGCCTCGAGCAGCGCCTGGGTTGCATCGGACACGGCTCGCCGGACGGTGCCGGTGAGCTGAACCAGCTCATCGACGATGTGGTCGAGCTCTTCGTAGTACTGATCGCGCATGACCCCAGAGTAGGACTCAGCGGTGAACGGATGGGGATCTGCGGTGAACGGGCCGTGAACGACGGGCGAAACCACTGGATTCGCACCCGCCGGGATCACGTGCGCCGTGGCTGTCGGCCTACGATGCCTGTGTGGACAACGTGAGCGGCGGACTTCTGATCGCCGGCGCGATCGGCGCCGTCGTCGGCGCGATGATCACCTACGTGTGGCGGTACAGCGAACGCAGCCAGCACGACATCCCGACCGACCCCGCTCCGGTGGTCCCGCCCGGCGCCGAGGTGGTGCTGTCGGTGCTGTCGTCGTCGGCCGTGCTCATCGACTCCTCGGACACCGTGGTCAAGGCTTCAGCCCCCGCCTTCGCCCTCGGCCTCATCGCCGATGATCGGCTGGCCTCGGACGAGCTGATGGACCTGGTGCGCCAAGTGCGCCGCGACGGCGAGGTCCGGGAGGCCGATCTCGCGCTGCGGCCGAACCGCGGTGCCACCCAGCACGTCCACGCCCGCGTCGCGCCACTGTCGTCGCGCCTGATCCTGGTGCTGGCCGACGACCGCACCCGCGAGGAACGCCTCGAGTCCGTCCGGCGCGACTTCGTCGCCAACGTGAGTCACGAGCTCAAGACGCCGATCGGCGCGCTCAACCTGCTGGCCGAGGCCGTCGGGGAGGCGAAGGACGACCCCGATTCGGTCGTGCGCTTCTCGCGCCGCATGCACCTCGAGGCCGAACGGCTCACCCGGCTGGTGCAGCAGATCATCGACCTGTCCCGCCTGCAGGGCGACGTGCCGAGCGAGCACACCGCCGCGGTCGAGATGGGCGAGCTGGTCGCCGACGCCTGCGAGCACTCGGCCACCGAGGCGGGCGGCAAGCACATCGACGTGATCCAGACCGTCCAGCCGGACCTGTTCGTCCACGGCGACCGCGCGCAGCTGCACGCCGCGGTCAGCAACCTGGTCGAGAACGCCGTCACCTACAGCCCGGAGGGCTCACGGGTGGTGGTCACCGTCGACCAGGTCGGCAGCGACATCAGGATCACCGTCGCCGACAACGGCATCGGCATCCCCGCCGAGGAGATCGACCGCATCTTCGAGCGGTTCTACCGGGTCGACCCCGCGCGAGCCCGCTCCACCGGCGGCACCGGCCTCGGCCTGTCGATCGTCAAGCACGTCGCCGCCAGCAACGGCGGCGCCGTGGACGTCTGGAGCGAGCCGGGCTTCGGCTCGTCGTTCACCCTGCTGCTGCCGTCGCACCGCCCCGAGATCGAGGAGATTGCATGACCAAGGTTTTGGTCGTCGAGGACGAGCCCAGCTACAGCGAGGCGCTGGCCTACGTGCTGCGCAAGGAGGGCTTCGACGTGGCGATCGCCGAGACCGGCCCCGATGCGCTCACCGAGTTCGACCGGGGCGGCGCCGACATCGTGCTGCTCGACCTGATGCTCCCCGGGCTGTCCGGCACCGAGGTGTGTCGGGCGCTGCGGCAGATCTCCTCGGTCCCGATCATCATGGTCAGCGCCAAGGACACCGAGGTCGACAAGGTGGTGGGCCTCGAGCTCGGCGCCGATGACTACGTCACGAAGCCGTACTCCCCCCGTGAGCTGGTCGCCCGCATCCGCGCGGTGCTGCGCCGCGGGGCAACCGACGAGGTCGATGACGGCGCCTCGTTGGAGGCCGGCCGGGTGCGCATGGACGTGGATCGGCACCTGGTGACCATCGATGGCGAGGCGATCAAGTTCCCGCTCAAGGAGTTCGAGCTGCTGGAGTTCTTCCTGCGCAACCCCGGGCGCGTGCTCACCCGCGGCCAGCTGATCGACCGGGTCTGGGGATCGGACTATGTCGGCGACACCAAGACGTTGGACGTCCACGTCAAGCGGCTGCGCGCCAAGATCGAGCCGGACCCGGGTGAGCCGGTCACCCTCACGACCGTCCGCGGTCTCGGCTACAAGTACGACGCCTAGCGACCCTGACTGGCCACTGCGGCGATGGCGTTGGCTGCGGCTTCGGGATCCAGGTAGGTACCGCCCTGGACGGTCGGGCGCAGGTCGTCGTCCAGCTCGTAGACCAGCGGGATCCCAGTGGGGATGTTCAGGCCGACGATCGACTCCTCGTCCATGCCGTCCAGGTGCTTGACCAGGCCCCGCAGCGAGTTGCCGTGCGCCGTGACCAGCACCGTCTTGCCGACCAGCAGGTCGGGCACGATCGCGTCGTACCAGTACGGCAGCATCCGGTCGATGACGGTGGACAGCGCCTCGGTGCGCGGCAACAGCTCGTCGGGCAGATCGGCATAGCGCGGGTCGGAGGCCTGGCTGAACTCCGATGAGTCGTCCAGCGGCGGCGGCGGGGTGGTGTACGAGCGGCGCCACTGCATGAACTGCTCCTCGCCGAACTCCGCCAGCGTCGCCTTCTTGTCCTTGCCCTGCAGGGCGCCGTAGTGACGCTCGTTGAGGCGCCACGACCGCTTGACCGGGATCCAGTACCGGTCGATGCCGTTGAGCACGATCTCCGCCGTCCGGATGGCGCGACGCAGCAGCGAGGTGTGCGAGACATCGGGGTTCAGCCCGGCTGACGCGAGCAGCTCGGCACCGCGATGAGCCTCCGTGACGCCCTGCTCGTTGAGGTCGACGTCGACCCATCCGGTGAACAAGTTCTTGGCGTTCCACTCGCTGTGGCCGTGACGCAGCAGGATCAGGGTGCTCATGCTTCGAGCCTAGCGGCCCCGGTTACGAGTGGATGCTGCCCAGCGCCTGCACGTAGTCGTTCTGCGACATCAGCCCGGACAGCGTGCGGTCCCCATCGATCACGACGAACGGCAGATCGACGAACGCCAGCTCTGCCGCCGTGTCGATCTGTCGCTGCACCTCGGCCTCGTACTCGGTGCTGGCCAGCAGGGCCTCGGCCGTCTCCAGGTCCAGCCCCACCAGCGCGGCCCGACTCGCGAGCGCCAGGTGGTCGCCGACGTCGGCACCCTCCAGGAAGTGGGCCCGCCACAGCTGGTGCAGCAGATCGCGCTGCGTGGCGTCCGCGGTCTCGGCCGCCCAGGTCAGCAGCCGCCACGCGTCGGCCGTCTCGGCCGGCACCCGATCCTCCAGGTTCAGGTCGATCCCGCTGATGCGCGCCGCCGCGACGGCCTGCTCGGGGTCGGCGGGAGCGGCCGGACGGGCGGCCCGGTACGAGATCTCGACGGGCTCGCCGGTGAGGATCGAGAACGAGGCCGCGGCCCGCTCGAAGCGCGTCGCGCCCAGATAGGACCACACATCGGTCACGTCGCAGAACATCACGGCCTTCATGGGCGCCTCCTCGACACTTACTCCTGTGGCTTCAGGTGCTTGAACGCCTCGAGGTTGCGGGTTGATTCCCCGCGAGACTCGCGCCACGCCCACTCCTTGCGGATCGACGAGGCGAAACCTAGCTCGAGGATGGTGTTGAACGACTCGTCGGCGTAGGTGAGCACGGCTCCGAGGATCCGATCGACCTCGTCCGGAGTCACCGCGTGCAGCGGAACCCGGCCGTCCAGGTAGATGTCGCCCGCCGAGTCGACGGCGAAGGCCACCCCCATCATCTTCAGGTTGCGTTCCAGCAGCCAGCGATAGACCGCCTCGTGGTTCTCGTCGGGCTGCCTGGCCACGAAGGCGTGGATGCCCAGGGCGTGCTTGCCGACCTCGAGGCGGCACGCGGTCTGCAGCTTGCGCTCCCCGGGCAGGGTCACGTCGAAGACGCCGGGGCGGTGCTCGGTGTGCTCCAGCTCGTTGCTCTGCAGGACGTGCGCGATCACCTCGCGGACCGTGCTGGACGGCTCACTCACGAACGACTCCTTGGCTGCTCGGCGACGGCGGACGTGTAGACGTCGAGCGTGCGCTCTGCCGTGACGTCCCACCCGAAGGACTCTGCGTGCCGGACGGCCTTGTGCCCCATGGCGGCGCGCAGGTCGTCGTCGACCAGCAGCCGGTGCATCACGGTGGCGTAGTCGGCGGGGTCGTGGCCGTCGACGAGGATGCCGCTGACGCCGTCGGCCACCGCGGTGCTCAGACCGCCGACCCGCGCGGCAACGACCGGGGTGCCGCAGGCCTGGGCCTCGATGGCCACCAGGCCGAACGACTCGTTGTAGGACGGGACGCAGACCACGGAGGCAGCGGCGTACCAGTCGGCCAGCGTCTTCTGGTCGACCGGCGGCACGAACCGCACGACGTCATCGAGCCCAAGGCTCGACGCCTGGTCCGTCAGGGCCGTCGGCTTCTCCAGTCCGCTTCCTGACGCTCCGCCGACGATCACCACGTCGAGACGGTCCCGCAGGGCGGGATCGTGCTCCAGCATCTTCGCGGCCGCGGAGATCACGACGTCCGGAGCCTTCAGCGGCTGGATCCGGCCCACGAACAGCACCACGTGGGCGTCGGGATCCAGACCCAGGGCGACTCGGGCCTCGGCGCGTCGCCCAGACCGGAAGACCTCGAGATCGACACCGGGGTGCACCACGCAGACCCGGTCAGGTTCGGCGTCGTACAGCTCGATCAGCTCGCGTCGCTCCTCGTCGGTGTTGGCGATCAGGCGGTCGGCCAGCCGCACGATCTCGTCCTCGCCGAACTCGCGGCCGATCGGTTCGGCGGAGTCGCCCACCGCCAGCTGGGCGTTCTTGACCTTGGCCATCGTGTGCATCGTGTGCACCAGGGGCACGTTCCACCGCTCGCTGGCCACGGTGCCGACCGACCCCGACAGCCAGTAGTGCGAGTGCACCAGGTCGAAGTGGCCCGGGTCCTTCTCCACCTCGACGCGCAGGACGTCCCGCACGAACGAGCACAGCTGGGAGGGGAGGTCGTTCTTCTGCAGACCCTCGAACGGGCCAGCGGTCACGTGGTGCACCACGATGCCGGGTTCGGCCTGGACGATGGCCGGCTGGTGCCGGCTCGTGGCGCGGGTGAAGATCTCCACCTCGATCCCGCGACGCGCCAGCTGGCGCGACAGCTCGAGCACGTAGACGTTCATCCCGCCGGCGTCCCCGCCGCCCGGCTGCGCCAGCGGGGAGGTGTGTGCCGACAGCATGGCCACGCGTCGCAGGCCCGACCTCTGGTTGTCCACCACCCCATCTTCTCGCAGACGACCCAACGTGCATCCGCAGCCTCCCGGCGATGGGCCAAGATGGCGTCATGTCGTCTTCACCTTCATCAGCCGTCCGTACCGCCGTCGTCACCGGAGCCAGCAGCGGCATCGGCGCGGCCACCGCGCGGGCGCTCGCCGCCGACGGATTCCACGTGGTGTGCGCCGCGCGCCGGGTCGACCGCATCGAGGCCCTGGCGGCCGAGATCGGCGGCACTGCCGTGGCCTGCGACGTG
>JBBSKV010000093.1:0-6348 GCA_038255955.1 Propionibacteriales bacterium | reverse complement strand
AGCCGAGCTGCGCCAGCACGTCCGACGGCACGTCCTTGGGCGTCTGGGTGACGAAGAAGACGCCCACCCCCTTGGAACGGATCAGGCGCACCGTCTGCGTGATGGTCTCCAGGAAGTCCTTGGAGGCGTCCCGGAACAGCAGGTGGGCCTCGTCGAAGAAGAACACCAGCTTCGGCTTGTCCACGTCGCCGACCTCGGGCAGCGTCGCGAACAGCTGCTGCAGCAGGTACATCAAGAAGGTGGAGAACAGGGCGGGCTGGTCCTGCACGCCCGGAACCTCCAGGAGGGAGACGACACCTCGATCGCCGTCGAGGCGCAAGAAGTCGGCCACATCGATCTCGGGCTGGCCGAAGAACACGTCGGCACCCTTGTCGCCGAAGGCGATCAGCTCGCGCAGGATGACGCCGGCGGTCGCGGTGGAGAGGCCACCGAGCTCCTTGAGCTCGGCCTTGCCCTCGTCGCTGGTCAGGTGCTTGAGCACGGCGCGCAGATCGGCCAGGTCGACGAGCTCGAGCTGTGCGTTCTTGGCGTAGTGGAAGACCAGCCCCAGCGAGGACTCCTGGGTGTCGTTGAGACCGAGCACCTTGGACAGCAGGGTCGGGCCGAAGCTGGCGATCGACGCGCGCAACGGCACTCCGGTGCCCGTGCCGCCGAGGGTGAAGTACTCCGTGGGAGCGGCCTCGGGCGTCCAGGTCTGACCGATGCTCTCGCAGCGTGCCGCCAGCTTCTCGCTGGACGTTCCGGGGGTGGCGATGCCGGACAGATCGCCCTTGATGTCGGCCGCGAACACCGGGATCCCGTGGGCGGACACCTGCTCGGCGAGCACCTGCAGCGTCTTGGTCTTGCCGGTGCCGGTGGCGCCGGCGATCAGACCGTGCCGATTCAGCATCGCCAGCGGGATGCGGATCTGCGCGTCGGGCACTGCTTCGCCGTCGACCAGCGCCCCGATCTGCAGGGCCGGCCCCTCGAATGCGTAGCCAGCCTGCACGGTGGCCACCACGCCATCCGCGGGCTTCGCAGGCTCCGCGGGCTCCGTCGCCTGCGCGGCGGCATCGGCCTTGGCGGCCAGCTCGTCGGCCCGCTGCTGCGCGGCCGCTGCGGCGGCCTGGGCCTCCTTGGCCGCCGCAGCCGCGGCTTCGGCCTCGGTCTTGGCCTGATGGGCGTCGTCACTGGTGGTCATGTCAGCAGGCTACCGGCGTCGAGCCTGCGGCCTGTCTACACTGAGGCGGTGATCTTCCGGCGGGTGAACGAGGGGCGGCCCTACCCCGATCACGGCCTCACCCAGAGCGGATGGGCAGAGATCTCGCCCTCCCAGGTGCGGCTCGACGACCTCACCACCACCAAGACCCAGCTCGACCTCGCCCAGCTCCTGGACGAGGACTCCACCTACTTCGGTGACCTCTTCGCCCACGTCGTCAGCTGGAAGGGCGAGCTGTTCCTGGAGGACGGACTCCACCGTGCGCTGCGGGCAGCCCTGCAGCAACGCAACATGCTGCACGCCCGCGTGCACTCGATCGGACGCACCGCATGAAGCCTGCCGGACTGCTGCTCATGGTCGTCTCGATCGGCGTGTTCATCGCCGGAGGAGTCATGGGCTTCAACCTGCTGACGTCCAGCGCGGACACCTCGGTCGCGGCGCCCACCTGCGCGCCGAGAACCATCGAGATCGGCGAGGACGTCACGCCCAACCTGGTCACAGTCAACGTCTACAACGCCTCCCGCACCGCCGGTCTGGCGAACCGCGTGGCCGTGCTGATGCAGCGCCGCGGGTTCCTCACCGGAACCGTGGCGAACAACCCCACCGACATCGAGTCCAACGACATCGTGATCCTCACCTCCGACGAGGCCGACCCCCGGGTGGCCGTGGTGAAGGCCCAGTTCAGCGGCAAGGTGACCATCCAGGACCCGCCGCCGACCCTCGACCCCGATGGCGTCAGCGTGCTGGTCGGTAGCAACTATGCGACCAAGGGGTTGACCAAGAAGGGCGAGACCGCCAAGGCGAAGGCCGATCAGCCGATCGACGTGTGCTTGCCGGTCCTCCCGGTCAGCTGACCGGACCCTCCTCCTCGTCACGGCCCCAGCCGGCCAGTCGGCCGTCTCGGCCCACCGCCCGAAGTCGCTGCTCGGTGGCCTCACGGACCTGACGCGAGGTGACGACCAGCAGCTCGTCGCCCACCGCCAGCCGCGTCGTGCGCTGCGGCACGAACGTGCTGTCGTCACGGACCACCAGGGAAACCGAGGCGCCGACCGGCAGCCGGAGCTCGACGACCTCGACCCCGATCAGCTTGGAACCCTTGGGAATGCGGATCTGCAGCAGATCCGCCGAGATGCGCTCGAGCGGCGCCGCCTCGACCTCGACATCGCGGATGTCATCGGTGAGCACCCCGCACCAGGCGGCGAGCCGCGTCAGGGGAGCCGCCTGCACGAGGGTGTAGACGACCACCGCGACGAAGACGATGTTGAACAGGTCGCGCGATCCTTTGACGTCGGCGGCCAGCGGAATGGTCGACAGGACGATCGGGACGGCGCCTCGCAGCCCCGCCCAGCCGATGAAGATCTGCTCGCGAATGCCGCGCCGGAACCAGATGGCGCTGAGCCCCACCGAGAGGGGTCGAGCCACGAAGGTGAGGATGGCGCCGGACGCCAGGCCCGTCCACACGTGCCACCACTGCAGCTCGTCCGGGTTGGCGAGCAGGCCCAGCATCACGAACAGACCGATCTGCGCCAGCCAACCGACACCCTCGACGAACGACCGGGTGGCGGTGCGGTGGGGCAGCTCGGTGTTGCCGAGCACGAGCGCGGCGATGTAGACCGCGACGAAGCCGCTGGAGTGCAGGCTCGCGGCGGCACCGTAGGCGAGCACCGTGAACCCGATGACCACGAGTGGGTACAGGCCCGACGAGGGCAGCGCGACCCGCCGCAGCAGCTGGGCGGCGCCCCACCCGATCGCGAAGCCGATGATGGCACCCGCGACCAGCTCGAAGACGATCATGCCGGTGAACTTCCAGACGCCGCCGTCGGAGATCTCATTCAGACTGATCGCCGTCACCAGCACCACGATCGGTGCGTCGTTCAGACCGGACTCGGCCTCCAGTGCGCCGCTGACCCGCCGATTGAGCGGAACGGCGCGCAGCACCGAGAAGACGGCGGCGGCGTCGGTGGGTGTCAGCACCGCAGCGATCAGGATGGCGAGCTGCCAGTCCAGACCGAGCAGGTAGTGGATCCCGCACGAGACCACCAGCACGCTGATCGCCGAGCCCAGCGTGGCCAGCAGCAGCCCCAGACCCATCGCGGGACGCACGTGGTCCCACTGTGTCGACAGACCTCCCTCGGCGAGGATCAGCACCAGTGCCCCGAATCCCAGGGCGAGCGCCAGATCGGGGTTCTGAAATTCGATGCCCAGACCCGAGCTGCCGATGATCAGGCCGAGTGCCAGGTACATCATCAGCGACGGCAGGCCGGCGGTGACCGAGATCCGCACCGCGAGGACCGCCAGGATCAGCACCGAGGCCCCGACCAGGAGGTACAGATCGAGGTCGTAGGAATCCATGGATCACCCTTCCCATGGACGGCGTCGGACTCCGATTCTACCGAGAGGGTTGCCGGTGCCCGCACCGGTTCCGATGGCGGCGCACGGTGCGGTGCGGTTGTGTGGACCGGTGGACCAGCACAATGAACCCCGTCACCGTGCGGTCGGACGACGGACCGTGCTGGCGCTGGTCGGGGCCGCCGTCCTGGCAGCCTGCACCTCGACAGCCTCACCGAAGGACAAGGACGTGACCGTGATCCCCTATGGCGACGACCCCGCCCAGTTCTTCGAGATCAGCCGACCCACCGGACCGTCGCGGGGCGTGGTGGTCGTGATCCACGGCGGATTCTGGCGGTCGCAGTACGACCTGTCACTGGGGCGCCCTCTGGCGACGTCCTTGGCCGCCAACGGATGGACGGCCGTCAACCTGGAGTACCGCAGTGTCGGCAACGGCGGCGGCTGGCCGACCACCTTCGACGACGTCGCGGCCGGTCTGGACGCGCTGGCCGACGTCGACGGCCTCGACACCTCGACGGTCATCACGCTCGGCCACTCCGCGGGGGGTCACCTCGCTGTGTGGGCCGCAGGTCGAGCCGGGCTGGCCAATGCTGCCTGGAACCAGCCTGTCGTGCCGGTCACGGCCGCGGTGTCCCAGGCCGGCGTGCTGGACTTCAGCCAGGCCATCCGCGACGACCTCGGCGGCGGAGCCGTCGCGTCGCTGATGGGCGGACTGCCCGACACCGACGAGCTGAAGGCCCGGTACCGCGATGCCGATCCGCTGGCCCAGAGCCCGCTGGACGTGCCGGTGCGGTGCATCCACGGGCGCGATGACTCGAACGTCCCTCCCAGCCAGTCAACCAGCTACGTGGAGACAGCGACGGCGGCCGGGGCCGACGCCACCGTGACGCCGGTCGACGGCGATCACTTCGTCGTCATCGATCCGACGTCCGAGGCGTGGGCCACGACGCTGACAGTGCTGGACCAGCTGTGAGGGAGCGCCGGTGTCCTACCTGTTCATGATCAGCCTGTTCCGGCTGTTCAACCTGTTCGGGGGCCACCGTGCGACCCGGGTCGGGCCGGCTCGGCTGCCCGCGGTCGGCGGCGCGGTGCTGGCCGTCAACCACACGAGCTACGTCGACTTCGGCTACATCGGGCTGTCAGCCCACGAGCACGACAAGCGACAGCTGCGCATCCTGGCCAAGGCCGAGCTCGCGAAAAACCCGGTGCTGCGCTTCCTGATGAAGGGCTGCGGTGTCATCCCGGTCGACCGGACGGCCGGGCGTGACGCCTACCTGGCCGCCGTCGAGCAGCTCCGTGCCGGCGAGATCGTCGCGGTCTATCCCGAGGCCACGATCAGCCTGAGCCTGGAGATCAAGGAGCTCAAGAGTGGCGCCGCGCGCATGGCCCTGGAGGCCGATGTGCCGATCATCCCCTCGATCGTCTGGGGTACTCAGCGGATCGCCCCGAAGGGCCACCCCAAGCAGCTGGGGCGCACGAGGACGCCGGTCATGGTGGCGGTGGGCGACCCGATCAGACCCGAGGGGTCGGTCGAGGAGATCACTGCGACGCTCGCCGCCGCCATGACGACGCTGTTGCACGAGGTGCAGGAGGCCTACGGCCCACACCCCGCCGGCGCGCCGTGGGTTCCCGCCCGTCTGGGCGGATCGGCTCCGACGCCGCAGGAGCGAGCAGGCTGAAAGGCTCGCTCAGCAGATGGCGCGCTGCCTTCTGGCGGTACATGCGCTCGTCGGCTCGATGCATCAGCGTCTCCAGCGTGTCGTCCGGCCGGGCCTGGGCGACGCCTGCCGACCACGCGACGGTGGCGCCGACGCGGATCCGTCGTTCGATGTCCCTGGCCTCGATGGCTCCCGAACCGGGCAGCACGATCACGAACTCATCACCGCCGATCCGTCCGAGCAGGTCACGATCGCGCAGCTGCGCACTCCAGTGCCGGCACGCCTCGACCAGCATGGCGTCGCCGGCGCGATGTCCGTGCCGATTGTTGATCTCGCGCAGACCGTCCAGGTCCATCGAGATGATCGAGAACGGCGTGCCGCGGTCGTGCAGCTTGACCAGGCTCAGCTCGCACGCTTCGGTGAAGCCGGTTCGATCGACCGCGCCGGTCAACAGATCGACATGGGCCAGCCGAAGATCAGTGGCCCGGACCCGCGCCAGCACCTCGGCGCCAATGGCGACCTGGGTGAGGACCATGACGGCGATGGCCGACAAGAAGGGGTCGCCGCGCAACACGATCGCGATCCACCAGCAGACGCAGCCGCCGTACAGGATGACCCGGCCACGGGCCGCGGGCAGGAACCAGACGACGTAGAACGCCATGATCGGCAAGGTCGCACCGTTGGCGAGCGCCGCCAGGTCCAAATTGGTGTTCCAGCTGAGGAGGACCGTCACGGCCATCGTGCCCACGACCATGGGTGTCACCTCGGCCAGGGTCAGACGATCACCGCGGACCACGGCATAGACGCACTGCAGCAGGGCGCCTGCCGCGAAGGCGATCAGCATCCAACGCGGACTCATGTCCGGGGTCCTCAGGAGCGCCGCCGTGCCGAGAAGCACGAAACCCCCGGCGAAGATCAGCGCGGTGGACTGAGCCAGCGGCGAGATGATGCGCCGCGGCAGCTCTGCCTTGCCCAGTCGATCCATGTTTTCTCCCTGCGAAGAGACTAGAAAACTCTTGACCAGGATGTGGAAGGTTCGAGTTAAACCATTCGTCCTGACTACACCGTCACACCAGGTGGGCCATGCGGTCGAGCGCCTCGCCGAGGATCTCCGGGGTGGTCGCGTAGTTGAGACGGGCATGT
>JBBSKV010000092.1:0-6385 GCA_038255955.1 Propionibacteriales bacterium | reverse complement strand
CGGCGAGGCGCGGATCGAGGAGCGCCACCGGCACCGTTACGAGGTCAACAACTCCTACCGCGAGCAGCTTTCCGAGGCCGGCCTCGTCTTCTCGGGGACCAACCCCGACCTGGGGCTCGTCGAGTTCGTCGAGCTGCCGCGTGAGGTGCACCCGTTCTACGTGGCCACCCAGGCCCACCCCGAGCTGCGGTCGAGGCCCACCAAGCCTCACCCGTTGTTCGCGGGGCTGGCCGCGGCGGCGTTGGTCCGTCAGAAGGAGACCCGCCTTCCCGTCGATGGATCGGCATGACCGCACACCCTCGGCTGCCGGGCCTGCTGGCCGATGGTGAGCCACTGACCGACACCGCAGCGTCGTGGCCGGTCGTCGTGTCGGAAGTCGGTTACAACAGCTCGTACATCAGCCTGACGGTCGACACGATCCAGGACGGTGCAGGCGAACGTCACGACCGTGCCGTGGTGCGTCCGCACGGAGCCGTGGGCGTGGTGGCCCTGGACGAGGACGATCGCATCCTGCTCGTGCAGCAGTACCGTCACCCGGTCGGCCAGCGTCTGCTGGAGATCCCGGCCGGAACCCTGGACGTCGTGGGGGAGCCGACGATGGACGCGGCCGCGCGTGAGCTGGCCGAGGAGGCCGACGTGCTGGCCGTCCAGTGGTCGCTGTTCCTGACCCTGCACGCGACCCCGGGCTACTCCTCGGAGCGGTGGGAGGTCTTCCTGGCCACCGACCTCGCGCCGGTCCCGGCCGAGCAGCGCACGGCACGCGAGGCCGAGGAGGCCGACATGCAGCAGTGGTGGGTGCCGTTCGACGAGGCGCTCGAGGCCGTGTTCGACGCTCGCATCACCGACTCGATGACCGTCGCGGCAATCCTCGGAGTGCAGGCGCGGCGCTCCAGATGACACCGGTGGAACGGGCCGTCGATGACTACCTGGGCCACGTGGGAGTCGAACGCGGCCTGGCCGACAACACGGTGCGTTCCTACCGACGCGATCTGCGCCGCTACCTCGGCTTCCTGCTGGCGCGCGACCTGACCGATCCGGCGTCGATCGGTGAGAACGACGTCGCGGCCTTCCTGGGGCACCTGCGGACCGGCGACGCCGATCACCCGCCGCTCGGCACGGCCAGCGCCGCTCGCACCATCGTGTCCGTGCGGGGGCTGCACCGCTTCCTCGTGCGCGAACAGGTGCTCGCGACCGACGTCACGACCGCCATCAAGCCTCCGCGTCCACCGGCCCGACTGCCCAAGGCGCTCACGGTCGAGCAGGTGGAGGCGCTGCTGGACGCTGCCGGCTCGCCCGGCACCGTGCTGTCCGCCCGTGACCGCACGCTGCTGGAGGTGCTCTACGGCACCGGCGCACGCATCTCGGAGGCGATCGGCCTGGACATCGACGACCTCGATCTGGACGAGCGCAGCGTCCTGCTGCGGGGCAAGGGCGGCAAGCAGCGCATCGTCCCGCTCGGCTCGTACGCCGTCACCGCACTGCAGGACTACCTGACCGCCTCGCGTCCGTCCCTGGTCTCGACCAAGCAGGCCACGACGCCTGCGGTCTTCCTGAACGCACGGGGCGGCCGGCTCTCCAGACAGAGCGCCTGGACCGTGCTGACCAAGGCCGCTGAACGGGCCGGGATCACCGCCGAGGTCTCGCCGCACACCCTGCGGCACTCGTTCGCGACCCACCTGCTCGACGGGGGCGCGGACGTGCGCGTGGTCCAGGAGCTGCTGGGGCACGCCTCGGTGACGACGACGCAGATCTACACGCTGGTCACCGTGGAGCGACTGCGTGAGATTTACGCGACGTCCCACCCGCGCGCGTCACGGTGACGGTGCCGCGGGTGGGTAGAGTGAATATCGACAAATCGTCGACGGTGAGGGGAGATCATGGCGGTCACCATTGGACCTACGGGCCGGCCGAAGCCGGACTTTCCCGAGCCCGGCAAGCGTGAACCGGGAGCACCCGCGACCATCATCGCGATGTGCAACCAGAAGGGTGGCGTGGGCAAGACCACGACCACCATCAGCCTGGGTGCCGCACTGGTCGAGACCGGCCGTCGGGTGCTGCTGGTCGACTTCGACCCGCAGGGATCGCTGACCGTGGGCCTGGGCTTCAACGCCCACGACCTGGACCAGAGCATCTATCACGCCCTGATGGACCGCGAGGTCGGCATCAAGGACCTGATCATGACCACCTCGGTCAAGAATCTTGATCTCGTGCCGGCGAACATCGACCTGTCGGCGGCCGAGATGCGTCTGGTCACCGAGGTCGGCCGCGAGCAGGTGCTGTCCTACGTGCTCAAGCCGATCCGCAACGACTACGACGTCATCCTGATCGACTGCCAGCCCTCGCTGGGACTGCTGGCCGTCAACGCGCTCACCGCGGCGTCGGGCGTCATCATCCCGCTGGAGTGCGAGTACTTCGCGCTGCGCGGCGTGGCGCTGCTCAAGGACACCATCGAGCGGGTGCGCGAGCGCACCAACGACGACCTGACCATCATCGGGCTGCTCGGCACCATGTACGACAGCCGCACCCTGCACGGCAAGGAGGTGCTGCAGACCCTGGTCGAGGGGTGGGGCGATCTGGTCTTCCACACCGTCATCCGCCGCACCGTCAAGTTCTCCGACTCCACGGTGGCTGGCGAGCCGATCACCGAGTACGCGCCCACGTCGCCCGGCGCCGAGTCGTACCGCGAGCTGGCCAGGGAGGTGCTCTCACGATGCCCCGGCGCGTGAACCTGCCCGGTGCTGATGAGCTGTTTCGACCGACCGCCAAGGAGGGCACTGCAGGTGCCGCTCCGGCCCGCCCTCCGCGCGAACCCCTGCCCAGGTCGCCAGGAGCCCCGTCCGAGCCGGCCCAGCTCACGCCCCGCAGGCTGCCGACCACCACGCGACTGCAGGCGGTCGGCGACGCCCCGTCGCCCACGGAGAGCGGCCGCGTCAAGCACGACGAGAAGATGACGATCTACGTCACTGCCGACGAGCTGCTCGCCGTCGAGCAGGCCAGGCTCCAGCTGCGGGCCGCACTCGGGCGCACGGTCGATCGTGGCCGTTTCGTCCGCGCTGCGGTGGCGCTGGCCCTGGCCGACCTGGACGAGCGCGGCACCGACAGTGCCGTGGCTCGTCGATTGAGCGACACGTGATCGTGGCCGATGTCGACGATCCAGTGGCACCGGCGCCCTTCTCGGTCAATCTGGTCAACTTCGAGGGCCCGTTCGACCTGCTGCTGCAGCTGATCGCCAAGCACGAGCTGGACATCACCGAGGTCGCTCTGTCCTCGGTCACCAGCGAGTTCATCGCTTTCGTGCGGCATCTGGAGGACGATCTGGACCAGACCACCAACTTCCTGCTGGTCGCCTCGACGCTGCTGGACCTGAAGGCGGCCCGGTTGCTGCCGCAGGGCGACGTGGAGGACGAGGAGGACCTCGCGCTGCTCGAGGCGCGCGATCTGCTGTTCGCACGCCTGATGCAGTACAAGGCGTTCAAGCAGGTCGCCGGCGCGTTCGCCGCCCGTCTGGAGGTCGAGCAACGCCGATTCGGCCGGGTGGCGCCCCTGGAGCCACGATTCGCCGAGCTGCTGCCCGAGGTCATCATCTCCGCAGGCCCCGAGGAGCTCGCGCGACTCGCAGCGGCCGCCTTCGCCGTCAAGCCGGTGCCGATCCTCTCGCTGGCGCACCTGCACGCGCCACAGGTCAGCGTGCGCGAACAGGCGCACCTGGTGGTCGACCAGCTGCGCCGCAAGGGCGAGATGTCGTTTCGGGCGCTGACGGCCGACGCGCCCGATCTGATGACCAAGGTCGCGCGCTTCCTGGCGCTGCTCGAGCTGTTCCGCGAGGGTGCGCTCTCCTTTGAGCAAGCCACGCCCCTCGGTGATCTGCTGGTTCGCTGGACGGGGAGCGACGAGGGCGACCTCGACGTCGGCGACGAGTTCGACACCCCCATCGTCGAGGAGACCGGGCTCGAGCCCGCGTCCGATGACGACACCCCCGACCCGAACGGACCGATCGATGAGTGAGCACCTGCCCACCGGCCCCAGCGAGCTGGAGCTGGAGATCCTCGATCTGCGCCCCGCCCTCGAGGCGGTGCTGATGGTGGCGGACCAGCCCCTGGACCACCTGACGCTGGCCCAGGCCGTGGGCCACCCGCCGGCTGCGGTGCAGGACGCGCTGCAGCAGCTGGCCGAGGAGTACACCGCCGAGGGCCGCGGCTTCGAGCTGCGCTCGATTGCTGGCGGCTGGCGGTTCTTCTCTCGCGAGGACTTCGCCCCGGCGGTCGAACGATTCATCCTCGACGGTCAGCAAGCGCGGCTCACCCAGGCGGCGCTCGAGACGGTCGCGGTCGTGGCCTACCGCCAGCCGATCAGCCGCTCGCGCATCTCGGCCATCCGGGGCGTCAACGTCGACGGAGTGGTCCGCACGCTGGTGACCCGCGGCCTGATCGAGGAGGACGGCACGGACGGCGAGAGCGGCGCGCTGCTGTACCGCACCACCTCGTACTTCCTGGAGCGCATGGGCCTGGACAGCCTGGCCGAGCTGCCCGAGCTGGCACCCCTGCTGCCCGAGCTCGACGACATGGATGAGGAGTCCTCGGCCTCCGAGACCCAGGCGCCCGATCCCTCGACCTCAGAGCAGGCTCCCGCCGATTCCGACGAGGCCACGCATGACTGAACCGATCGAGCAGGGGATCCGGCTGCAGAAGGTGCTGGCCAGCGCCGGTGTGGCCAGTCGCCGGCGGTGCGAAGAGCTGATGGCCGATGGTCGCGTCGAGGTCAACGGTGAGGTGACCACCGAGATGGGCGTCCGTGTCGACCCGTCGACCGCACTCATCCGGGTGGACGGCAAGCGCATCCCGCCGCCCAACGACCACGCCTACGTCCTGCTGAACAAGCCCACCGGTGTCGTGTCGACGATGGCCGACGAGAACGGTCGACCCGACCTGTCCGGCCTGCTGCGCGACCGCACCGACCGGCTGTTCCACGTCGGACGGCTCGACACCGACACCTCGGGGCTGCTGGTGCTCACCAACGACGGCGACCTGGCGCACCAGCTGGCCCATCCGTCCTTCGAGATCACCAAGACCTACGTCGCGCTGGTCGAGGGCGCCGTGTCCGACCGGGTGGGCACAACGCTGCGCGAAGAAGGCATCGAGCTGGAGGACGGGCTCGCGCAGGTCGACCGGTTCGTGGTCAAGAACCGCGGCCGTGGCCAGTCGATGGTCGAGCTGGACATCCACATGGGACGCAATCGCATCGTGCGCCGGCTGCTGGCCGAGGTGGGTCACCCGGTGGTCGAGCTGACTCGTACGGCGTTCGGGCCGTTGCGCCTCGGAGGTCTGCCGGTCGGTCGTCTGCGCGACCTGACCCGCGACGAGCTGGGCGCACTGCTGGACAGCGTGGCTCCGTGACCGCCGCACCCGAAGGGCCTGTCCTCGTCATCGGATGCGGGCTGATCGGCACGTCCCTGGCGATGGCCCTCACCGAGCAGGGTGTGACCGTGCACCTGGCCGACGCGGTCCCGGCCAACATCGAGCTGGCCGTCTCCCGCGGCGCCGGGTCGGCAGAGCCGGTGGCCGACCCTGCGCTGGTCGTCGTGGCCGTGCCCCCGTCGGTGTCCGCCGCCGTCGCCCGGCAGGCGCTCGCCGATCACCCCTCCGCCGTGGTCACCGATGTCAGCAGCGTCAAGGTCGACCTGTTGGCCGCACTGACCGGCACACCCGGCGCCGAACGGTTCGTGGGCGGGCACCCCATGGCCGGCAAGGAGCGGTCCGGGCCCATGGCCGCCACCCCGCTGCTGTTCGAGGGTCGCCCGTGGGCGATCGTCCCGCTGCCCGAGACCTCGCCCGCCGCCATCGAGGCCGTCACCGCCGTCGCCACAGCGATCGGGGCGGTGCCCCGCAGCATGGACGCCCAGACGCACGACGCATCGGTCGCACTGGTCTCGCACGTGCCGCACCTGGCGTCCGTCCTGGTGGCCGGGCTGCTCAACGACGCCCCCGACGGCGCTCTCGACCTGGCCGGCCCGGGCCTGCGTGACGTCACCCGCATCGCCGGCAGCGTCACCGGAATGTGGCTCGACATCTTCAGTGGCAATGCGGCCGAGGTCGGTCGCCTCCTCACGACGCTGCGCGGCTCCATCGACCAGGCGCTGACGGCGCTGGACACCGACCCCCACCGCCTGGGGGAACTCCTCGACGCCGGCCGCGCCGGCACCCAGCTGATCCCGGGACGGCACGGTGGAGCCAGCGAGATGCTGGCAACGGTGTACGTCTCGGTGACCGACCAACCGGGCGAGTTGTCACGTTTGATGGGTGATGCGGGACAATCAGGGGTGAACGTCGAAGACATCCGCATCGATCACGAGCTGGGCCGCCTGGTCGGTCAGGTCGAGATCGCCGTG
>JBBSKV010000091.1:0-6399 GCA_038255955.1 Propionibacteriales bacterium | reverse complement strand
CGGAATCGGAGCCGGATCCGCGCAGGGCCTCCACGACGGCGGTGGCACGCCCGGGTGTTGACCCCATGTTCGTCAGACCGATGCGCGCCTCGGCGATGGTGTCGCCGTCCATCTGCACGGTCGCGGCCACGGCCACGATCGGCCACTGGTGCGCGACGCGCACGAACTTCTCGTAGTGCGCGCCCCAGCCGGTGTGCTTGGGCACCCGAACCGCCACCAAGAGCTCGTCCTCACCGATCGCGGTCTCGAACAGTCCCATGAAGAACTCGTTCGCACCGACCGTGCGGGTGCCGGCCGGCCCCTGGATCACGAACTCGGCACCGAGGGCCACGGCGGGCGCGCCGAGGTCTCCGGCCGGGTCAGCGTGCGCCAGTGCGCCGCCGAACGTGCCGCGATGCCGCACCTGGGCATCGGCGAGGTGCTCGGTGGCCTTGGTGATCAGCTGGGCGTGCTCGGCGATCAGGGGGTTGTTCAGCACGTCGTGGTGGGTGGTCATGGCGCCGATCTCGAGGGCGTCGCCGGCGTCGGTGACCCCCCGCAGCGAATCGATGCGACTGAGGTCGATGACCCACTCGGGAGCATTCAGCCGCATGCGCAGCACCGGGAGCAGGGACTGCCCCCCGGAGAGGATCTTGGCCTCGTCTCCGTGCTCGGTCATCAGACCGAGCGCCTCCTCGACGCTGGTCGGAGCCGCGTACTCGAACTGGGTGGGGATCACTGCTCTGCTCCTTCTGCCGGATCGAAGTGCGGCATGGCGTCGGCCGTCGTGGGCTCGGCACCGCCGGCTCCTGCCGATTGAATGGCCTTCCACACCCGTTCGGGCGTGCAGGGCATCTGGATGTCCGCGACGCCCAGGTGGCGCACCGCGTCGATCACAGCGTTGACCACGGCCGGGGTCGAGGCGATGGTGCCGGCCTCGCCGACGCCCTTGGTGCCGAGCGTGTTGGTCAGCGCCGGCGTGGAGCGGTGGCTCACGTCGAAGTTGATCAGATCGGCTGCCGTCGGCACGAGGTAGTCGACGAAGCTGCCCGACACCAACGTGCCGGCCTCGTCGTGGACCGCCTCCTCGAACAGGGCCTGCGCGATGCCCTGGGCCAGACCGCCGTGCACCTGGCCCTCGACGATCAGGGGGTTGATCACCGTCCCGATGTCGTCGACGCAGGTGTACTTGCGCATCGTGACCTGGCCGGTCTCGGTGTCGACCTCCATGGCACACAGGTGCGTGCCGTGCGGGTAGTTGAAGTTGACCGGATCGAAGGTGGCGTCGGCGTCCAGCGACGGCTCCATGCCGTCGGGCAGGTTGTGCGCCGCGAACGTCGCCAGCGCGATCTCCTGGATCGTCATGCCCTGATCGGTGCCGGCGACCGAGAACGTCCCGCCCTTGAACGAGATGTCGTCGATCGACGCCTCGAGCAGATGGGCAGCGACGGGCTTGGCCTTCTCGATGACCTTGTCGACCGCCTTGACGAGGGCCTCCCCACCGACCACGAGCGAACGAGAGCCGTAGGTGTCCATACCCTTGGAGGAGATGGCGGTGTCGCCGGCCAGGACCTGGACGTCCTCGAACGGAACGCCGAGGCGGTCCGACACGATCTGGCTGAACGCCGTGGCGTGCCCCTGGCCGTGCGCGGTAGCGCCGGTGATGACCTCGACCGTGCCCGTGGCCATCATCCGCACGCTGGCGTGCTCCCAGCCGCCAGCGCCGTAGTCCAACGAGCCGAGCACGCGTGACGGCGCGAGCCCGCACATCTCGGTGAAGGTTGAGATGCCGATGCCCAGCTGGACGGTGTCGCCGGACTCGCGACGCTGCTTCTGCTCGGCGCGCAGCTCGTCGTAGCCGAAGTTGGCCATGGCCTCCTCGGTCGCTGCTTCGTAGTTGCCCGAGTCGTACTCCAGGCCCGCGACGGTGGTGAACGGGAACTCGTCGTGCGTGATCCAGTTCTTCTGCCGCAGCTCCATCGGCTCGATGCCCGTCTCGACGGCGAGCTCGTCCATCATCCGTTCGATCCCGAACGTGGCCTCGGGACGTCCCGCGCCACGGTAGGCGTCGGTCCAGGCCTTGTTCGTCAGCACCGTCTGGCACGCGAAGTGGTAGGCCGGGAACTTGTAGATGGAGTTGAACATGAACGCACCGAGCACCGGCACGCCACCTCCGACCAGCGAGATGTAGGAGCCGAGGTCGGCGGTCAGCTCGACCTTGAAGCCGGTGACCGTACCGTCCTTCTCCGCGCTCAACGTGAGCTTCTGCCACTGGTCGCGACCGTGGTGGGCGGCCATCAGTGATTCGGAGCGCGTCTCGGTGTACTTGACCGGACGGTGCACCTGGCGGGCGACCCACCAGGCGATCCACTCCTCGGGAGTGACCTGGAGCTTGCCGCCGAACCCGCCGCCGACGTCGGGAGCGATGACCCGGATCTTCGACTCGGGCACCCCCGTGGTGGCGGCCAGGGCGAAGCGCACGATGTGCGGCACCTGGGAGGCCGTCCACATCGTCAGCTGCTCGCCCGAGGGGTCGACGACCACCGAGCGCGGCTCCATGAACGCCGGGATCAAACGCTGCTGCCGGAACTCACGCTCGACGACGACGCCGTCGGTGCGGGCCTTGGCGATGGCGTCCTCGACGTCGCTGCCGGTTCCGGCTGCGGCGGAGTCGAACACCCACAGGGCCGACTTGTTGGTGCCGAGGTCGGGGTGCGCCAGCACCTTGTCGGCTGCCGCCTCCTTCAGATCGACGGCGGCCGGCAGCTCGTCGTAGTCGACGTCGACCAGCTCGGCGGCGTCGCGGGCCTCGGCGGCGGTGCGCGCCACGATGACGGCAACGATCTCCCCGGCGAAGGTCACGCGGTCCGTGGGGATCGGGGGATGGGCCGGAGTGACCTGGTCGGGCGTGATGGGCCAGGCATTGATCAGCACACCGGCGGACTCATCGAGGTCGGCGCCGCTGTAGACGGCGACCACGTTGGGTGCGGCCTTCGCGTCGGTCAGATCGATGTTGGTGATGGTCGCGTGCGCGAACGGGCTGCGCACCATGGCCATGTGCAGCATGCCGGGCAGCACGATGTTGTCGGTCCACTTGGTGCGGCCGGTGATCAGGCGCTGGTCCTCCTTGCGGCGGCGATCGCGCCCGATCTCGGGGGCGGAGGTGGGCTCTTCGACGACGGTCATGAGGCGTCTCCTTCGCTCGCGTTCGCGCTCGCGGCATGCTGCACGGCCTTGACGATGTTCTGGTAGCCGGTGCATCGGCACAGGTTGCCCTCGAGCCCGAGCCGGATCTCCTGCTCGCTGGGGTTCGGGTTCTCGTTCAGCAGATCGACCGACTGCATGATCATTCCCGGGGTGCAGAATCCGCACTGCAGGCCGTGGCACTGGTGGAAGGACTCCTGCACCTGGTGCAGATCGCCGTTCTCCTGGGCGAGCCCCTCGATGGTGGTGACCTCGGCCCCGTCGGCCTGCACGGCCAGGACGTTGCACGACTTCACGCTGCGACCGTTCAGGTGCACCGTGCAGGCGCCGCAGTTGCTGGTGTCGCAACCGATCACGGTGCCGGTCTTGCCCAACGACTCGCGCAGGTACTGCACCAGCAGCATGCGGGGTTCGACGTCGTCCGAGACGGTGGCCCCGTCGACGGTGAGGTTGATCTTGGTCATGAAGCGTCTCCCTGAGGTGTGACGATGCGTCCGCAGCCCTGTGGGCTGGATCACAAAGTACGTCGGGGAGGGTTGGCGAAAGGTTGGTGACGGTGCAGACCGGAGAAGTTCAGCCGCGGGCGGCGGTGAGGCGTGCACGCAGCAGCGCCTTGGCCGGGTGCGGCTGGGCACCCAGCGTCGCGAGACAGACTTCGAGGACCTCGGTGTCCGAGGGTGCGATCGCGCCGTAACCGACCACGGCGTCAGGATCCGGATCGGCCAGCACCGCCTCGCGGACCGCCACCGCGACGTAGTCGGCGAGCTCGGTCAGGGCAGGCGAGTTGGTGCCAGGCAGCAGATCGCCGGCATAGGCCGCGACGGCCTCACGGACCCGCCCCGCCCGGATCATCCGGATGACGCGGTCGACGTCCAGCTCGACCGGCATGAGCAGGCGGTACGGACGAGAGGAGAGGGCGCCGCCGACGGCGGCCCGCAGGTGAGAGACCTCCGACTTCAAAGTCGAGAGGGTCACCGGCTCGTCGCCATACAGCAGCGCGTGCAGCCGGTGCAGGGACAGTCCCTCCGGATGGATCGCGAGCAGCGCCAGGATCTCGGTCTGGCGGCGGTTCAGCAGCAGTCGCTGGCCGTCGAGCACGGCCGAGGCCTGGCCCAGCAGGGTGACGGACAGCCCGGCGATGGGGACGCCCGGCTGTGGCTGCAGCTGGGGGTGGTGCTCAGAGCTGGGCATCGCGGTCTCGATGAGGCGCGCCATCACCCGCGCCGTGGCGAGACCGATGGGGTGGCTGCGGTCCCACGTGGTCGACAGGTCGATGACGCCGACCTGCTCTCCGGTGGCGGGATCGTGGACGGGTGCCGCCCAGCACACCCAGTTGTGCACCATCGGCGCGAAGTGCTCGGCCGAGAACACCATCGACGTCTGGGCGGTGCGGGCCGCGAGGTCGAGCGCGTTGGTGCCGACGCTGAGGTCGTCCCACCGGCCGCCGGCGACGAAGTTGACGCTCTCGGCCTTGCGTCGCATGATGCGGCCACCGCAGGTCCACAGGATGCGGGCGTGATTGTCGGTGACGGCCAGGACGAGGTCGCCGTCCTGGGCGGTCTGCCGCAGATCGTGGTCCACCCGCTCAACGGCCACCTGCAGGGGGGAGCCGTCCCAGAAGGAGGCCGTCTCGCTCTCGTCGGCCAGGGGCGCCTCGGCGACGTCGAGGATGGCGGCAGCCGACGAGCGCTGCCAGCTGTCGAGGATCTCGGGTCGGACGGTGTGCTCGTCGCGCGAACCCTGCTCCACGAACGTGGTCCAGGCACGCGTGACGTCGGTGCGGCGCTGCTTCAGCCCGGTCGAGGAGGCGGCATCGGCCCGAGCCGCTCGCGACAGCTCGCTCGGTGGGTTCATCTGTCCTCCTGGCGCACCACGGTACCCACGCGCGTGACGTGGACCACACGCTCACCTCACACAGTGCCACGATGTGGCGCCGAGTGCGGGGTGGACGAAGGTCGGCTCAGCTGTGCTGGACGCACCGCACAGCCCACGGGCGCGCCTCGAGCCGCTCGGCAGGGATCGCCTCGCCACACACCTCGCACTGACCGTAGCTGCCATCGGCCACGTGCCCGCGCGCCGTGCGCACGTCCTGCAGCATCGCGAGCAGCTGCTCCTGAGCCGCCACAGCAGCCAGCCGGTCGACCGCCATCGAGGTGCCCTCGCCGACGCGCTTGCCGAAGGAGATCGAGCCCGCATCGCCCTGCGGTCGGGTCAGCTCCGCGAGCTCGGCCTCGAGTCGGTCTTCCTGCTCGGACAGGATCTGGTCGATGTCAGGGGGCACCTACCCACGGTAGGGGCTGCGCGCGGTTCCGCGACCTCACATCTCGGCGTCGAGCGCGTGATGGATCCGGCCAGGACGGTCGGCCAGGCGCACTCCCGAGCCACCCCAGCGGCCGGCGATGATCTCCGCCGCGATGCTGATGGCAGTCTCCTGAGGGGTGCGGGCTCCCAGATCGAGACCGATCGGGCTGGACAACCGGTCCAGCTCCTCGGTGTTCAGCCCGATCTCGCGCAGCCGTTCGAGCCGGTCGTCGTGGGTGCGGCGAGACCCCATGGCGCCGACGTAGGCGACGTGCGGCAGGCGCAGCGCCACCTCGAGCAGCGGGACGTCGAACTTGGGGTCGTGCGTGAGCACGCAGAGCACGGTGCGCTCGTCGATGCGTCCGGCCTCGACCTCGGCCGTGAGGTAGCGGTGCGGCCAGTCGACGACCACCTCGTCGGCCTTGGGGAATCGGGTGGCGGTGGCGAAGACAGGTCGGGCGTCGCACACCGTCACCTGGTAGCCGAGGAAGTTGCCCACGTCGGCCACGGCCGCCGCGAAGTCGATCGCGCCGAACACCAGCATCCGGGGAGCGGGCGCGAACGCCCACACGAAGACCCGCATGCCCTCGCCGCGGCGCTCGCCGTCCGGACCGTACGTCAAGGTGGCGTTGTGGCCCTGGGCGAGCAGTCCCAGGGCGTCGTCGGCAACGGCGTCATCGGCGCGGCTGGATCCGAGGGACCCGCTCACCTCGACCGATTGACCGGGGCGCAGGAACAGGCGCCGACCGATCCACGCGGCATCGGGGTGCTCGACGACGGTGGCCACGGCGACGGGGCGACCGGCGCGGACGTCGGCCACGACGTCGGCCAGCTCGGGGAAGGTCTCACGACTGATCTTCTCGACGTACACGTCGAGGATGCCCCCGCACGTTAGTCCTACCGCGAAGGCGTCGT
>JBBSKV010000090.1:0-6399 GCA_038255955.1 Propionibacteriales bacterium | reverse complement strand
GCCTGTCAGGACTGGGCGCAGAACTTCTCGACCTTGTGGGTCGGGCCCGAGACGATGAGCTCGTCGGTGGGCCCCAGCACGGTCTCGGCACGGGCGTACTCGAAGTCGCTCTTGCCTGATTTCACGGCCACGATGGTGATGCCGTAGGACGCCCGGAGCTGCGCATCCTGCAGCGTCTTGCCGTGCGAGGACTCAGGGGCGCCGGTGCGGGCGATCGCGAAGTCGTCGAACTCGACGAAGTCAGTCATGGAGCCAGCGACCATGTGGGCGACTCGCTTGCCCATCTGCGATTCCGGCCGGATCACGTACGTGGCACCGACCCGCTCGAGGATCGCGGCGTGCTTGCCGCTGACCGCCTTGGCCCAGACCTCCTCGACCCCGAGGTCGAGCAGGCCCAGCACGGTCAGCACGCTGGCCTCCAGGTCCGTCCCTATGCCGACGACGGCGACGTCGAACTGCTCGGCACCGATCTGGCGCAATGCCTCGGTGTCGGTGGAGTCCGCCGAGACCACGTGGGTGATGTCGCTGGCGTAGCGCTGCACGATGTCGGCGCGCTCGTCGACGGCGAGCACCTCGTGGCCCATGGCGGTCAGGGACCGTGCGACCGAGAAGCCGAAGCGCCCGAGGCCGATGACCAGGACCGAGTCGCGCGACGGCGACTTGCGGTCCCGAGCGCCGGAACGCGGGGTGCGGGGTGATTCTTTGCTAGCCAATGATCGGTTGCTCCTCGGGAAGATGGTAGCGGGGTGTCCGCCGCCTCAGGATGAACGCCCCTGCCGCCGCAATGGTGCCGACTCGACCGATGAACATCAAGACGATGATGACCAGCTGCGCCGAGGGGGGCAGGCTCGAGGTGATCCCGGTGCTGAGGCCGACGGTCGCGAACGCCGAGGTGCACTCGAACAGGGCGGCGTCGAAGGCGAAGTCGGTCAACATCATCACCGAGAACGTCGCGACCGTCACCAGCATGACGGCCAGCAGCGCGATCGAGATCGCCGTCCGCACGACCTGCGCACCGATGGAGCGAGCGCCGACCGTGATGTCGGGGTCGCCACGAAGCTCGGCCAGGATCACGTAGGCCAGCAGCAGGAACGTGGTGATCTTGATGCCGCCCGCTGTGCTCGCGCTGCCGCCGCCGATGAACATCAAGATGACGCCCATGTTGAGGGTCTCGGGGCGCACGGCCCCCCACTCGAAGCTGTTGAGACCACCTGAGCGCGTCATGACGCTGCCCTCGATGCCGGTCACCAGCTTGTGCCCGAAGGTCTCGTTGCCGAGCGTGGCGGGATTCGACCACTCGAGGGCGAGGAACATCACCGCACCGATCACCAGCAGGGCCACCGAGCCCCACACGGTGAGTCGCGTGTGGATCGTCCACTTGCTGGGCTTGCGCCAACCCTGGAACAGCTCGGCGAGCACCGGAAAGCCCACGGCACCGATGAACACCGCAGCCGACACCGGGAGCAGGACCAGTCCGTCTCCGGCGTAGGAGGTGAGGCTGTCGGTGTTGAGGGAGAAGCCGGCGTTGTTGAACGCCATGACCGCGTCGAAGATGCCGTGCCACAGTGAGGTCGCCCAGTCGTCGAAGTACGCGCCGCGGTACCGGAAGGTCAGCACCACCGCCGTTACCGCCTGGAAGAACAGCATGGTGACGGCGACGCGACGAAACAGCGGTCGCACCTCGCCGATGTTGACCACGTGCATGTCGGCCTGCGCCACCAGCCGGGTCCGGATGCCCAGGCGCCCGCCGATGAACAAACCCAGCACGGTGGCCAGCGCGACGATGCCCAGGCCACCGATCTCCACGAGGATCACGATGATGACCTGGCCCGCCGGCGACCAGTAGCTGCTGGTGTCAACGGTCGCCAGACCGGTCACGGTGACCGCCGAGGACGACGTGAACAGGGCCGGCATGAACTGGGGTCCGCCCGAGCCCGCGCGGGTGAAAGGCAGCAGCAGCAGCAGCGTGCCCAGGATGATCAGCGCGAAGAACGTGAGCGGGAGGAGCCGCACCGGGTGCGCGATGGCTGCGGGGATGCGCAGCCGCGGTGGACCGGGCATGCGGTGACGTTACCGCAGCCGGTCGGGTGTGCCGAGGTAGATTCATCGTCATGCCATCGCCCCTTCTCACGGTCAGGTCCGTGGTCGGCCGGCTCGGCCGCAGCGACGAGGCCATCGGGCTGCTCGCCACGCTGGGCAGCATCGGCGCCGCCCTGCTCTGTGCCGTCGCCGGCCTCGAGCTGGGCGCCCTGGTCCTGATCTTGGTCTCCGTCCTGGCCGAGCTGTACTTCGAGCCCCGGTCCCCCAACGCCGAGCTGGCGCTTCGGCAGGCCTCCATCGGGCTGCCGATGCGCTGGGTGCTGCGCGTGATCGTGGTGCTCGTCGCGGCCGAGCACGTCAACGGCGTCTGGGCTGGGCGCATGTTCGCGCTGGTCGCCATCGTCCTGCTTGCCGTGCTCTCGGTACGAGCCCTGCACTTCGAGTACCGCCGGGTCGGGCCGCTGAAATCGATGCGCAGTCGCAACATCGGCTCGAATCCCCACATCGACGTCGCACCGCCGGCACAGATCGGCGTCATCGTCGTGGCGCAGCTGTTGACGGTGGTTCCCGTCGCCCTGCAGGCACCGTGGTGGCTGGTCCTCGGCCTCGGTCTGCTCGGTGCGGCCGGCCTGACCGTCCGGACCGTTCCGGCGATCCAGGCTTCGCTGGCGATGCGCCGAGCCAAGCGCGCCACGGGCTTCACCGGCCCGCTGCGTCAGGTGCAGGAGTTCATCGACGAGTACCGGCCCGAGGTCGTGGTGCACCTGAGCGGGCCCGAGACGGCCGCCTACCAGGTCAACACGTGGCTGGAGAGCCTGGAGTTCCTGGACCGACGGGTCTTCATCGTGCTCCGCGATGCGCCGCTGTTCAACAAGCTCGCCCCCACGTCGATCCCCACGTTGCAGCTGCGGGACGCCGGGGAGCTCCTGATGCTCGACTTCTCCTCGGTCCGTGTGGCGCTGTACCCGTCGAACACCGGCAACAACATCCACCTGCTGCGCCTGCCCAACGTCATGAGCGCCTTCATCGGCCACGGCGACAGTGACAAGAGCGCATCGAACAATCCGTTCTCCCGCGCCTACGACGAGCTGTGGGTCGCCGGCGAGGCCGGCGCCGACCGCTACCGCCGCTCCGAGCTCGGGGTCCACGAGGACCAGTACCGGTTCGTCGGACGTCCCCAGGTGCACGGCATCGGGAGCACGCCGCGGCTGGGCGACGATCCCACGCCCACCGTTCTGTACGCGCCCACGTGGGAGGGCGTGAACCTGGACCAGGAGTACTCGTCGGTCTCGGCCGTCGGTGAACAGGTCGTCGCAGGGCTGCTCGCGGCCGACCCACCCGTGCGGGTCGTGTTCAAGGCCCACCCGTTCACCGGGCAGCGCGATGCCAAGTACCGGGCGGTGCTGGCTCGCATCGCCCGGACGATCGACGCAGCCGCCGCCCGCACCGGCATCGACCACCGGGTGGTCAAGGGCGGCTCCATCAACGAGTGGTTCAACCTGTCCACGGCTCTGGTCACGGACGTCTCGAGCGTCGTCAGCGACTTCCTGGCCTCCGAGAAGCCGCATGCCGTCTTCAACCACACCGATCTCGACGACGCGTCGTTCCAGGCCGAGTTCCCCTCGACCGGCGCCGCGACGATCATCGGCCGGGACGGTCACGGCATCGACGAGCTCGCCGCGCTCGTCACCGGGGCGGTGCCCGACGTCCGCGCCGAGGACCGCTCCCGCCTGGCCACCTACCTGCTCGGCCCGCCTGAGCAGCGCACGCTCGACGCCTTCGCCGCCGCCATCGAGGGTCTGGTCGCCCGCTCCGAGGCTGAGCGCGCCAGGTACCGGGACGGCACCTCCACCGCCGAGGTCCTCGTCGAAGACGCGTGAGCCGAGCGACTCGCCCGACCCCCCGCTGGTTGAGGAGCGAGGAACGAACGTCTCGAAACCAGCGCGCGCGCCGCTGCACCTCGGCGTCGGAGTGTTCCCCGGACGATAGGGTGTTGGGGTGAGTTCGCCAGCCCCCCGCGTCGTCATCGCGATCGTGACGTTCAACCGTTCGGGCTTCCTGCGCGAGCTGCTCGCCAGTGCCGCTGCGATGGACACAGCGCCGTTTCGGATCGTCGTCGTCGACAACGCCAGCACCGACGACACCCAGCAGGTCATCGCCGAGTCGTTGGCGGACTTCCCCGCCGGCACGGTGGTCAATCACCTGCTCGCCACCAACACCGGCGGATCGGGCGGATTCAGCGAGGGCACCCGTGTGGCGCTCGAGCTGGGCGCCGACTGGGTCTGGTTGATGGACGACGACGTCGAGATCCTGCCCGACGCCCTCGAGCAGTTCGCTCCCTGGATGCAACGGTTCAAGGTCATCCACGGACGGCGCTACGACTTCGACGGCACCCCGTTCTACTGGCAGGCCAAGTTCAACGAGTTCCTCGGCGTTCCCCTGCCGTACAGCGGCAAGCAGTTCAACCGCGACGGCTTCGCCATCACCAACTCCGGCACCTTCGAGGGCATGCTCGTGCACGCCGACATCGTGCGTCTCATCGGTCTGCCCGACCCGAGGTTCTTCATCTCCTGGGACGACGCCGCCTATGCCTGGCTGGCCGCTCAGCACACGGACGTCGTCTACGTCGACGCCTTCGTGCTCAAGCGCAAGCGGGAGCAGAAGCAGGTCAATCTCGGCGTGCGACACCTCAACGACGGCAGCCCCCTGTTCCGCTTCCACGTGATCCGCAACCGCGCCTACGTGGGTCAGTACTTCCGCGAGTACGGCAAGCTCAATCGGGTCGGTTTCGGCCTGGGCACTGCGCTGACGCTGGCCAAGGAGGTCTTCCGACTCGTCGTCGTGCAGCACACGCTGAAGGGCGTGGGCGATCTGGTCCGAGGCTTCCGCGCCAACCGGGCGTTGTGGCGTGACCAGAGCTGGAAGCCGATGGATCCGGCCGACGTCCCGGCCGCCCTGCCGTCGAGCCAGGCATGAGCGTGTCCTCCGACGCCGACCTGCTGATCGTCGGATCGGGCTTCTTCGGCCTGACGATCGCCGACCGGTGCGCCCGCGAGCTGGGTCTGCGGGTGCAGGTCATCGACCGCCGCGATCACATCGGTGGCAATGCGTACAGCGCGCCCGAGCCCGAGACCGGCATCGAGGTGCACCGGTACGGAGCGCACCTGTTCCACACCTCGAACGAGCGGGTCTGGGAGTACGTGAACCGCTTCACCGCGTTCACCGACTACCAGCACCACGTGTACTCCACGTACCGCGGCGAGGTGTTTCCGCTGCCGATCAACCTCGGCACCATCAACCAGTTCAACCGGTCGGCCTTCACGCCGCAGCAGGCTCGTGCCTGGGTGACCGAGCAGGCCGGGTCGTTCTCCGGCGAGCCGCGCAACCTGGAGGAGAAGGGCATCTCGCTGATCGGGCGCCCGCTCTACGAGGCCTTCATCGCCGGCTACACCGCCAAGCAGTGGCAGACCGATCCGCGCGAGCTCGGCGCCGACATCATCAGCCGGCTGCCCGTGCGCTACACCTACGACAACCGCTACTTCTCCGACACCCACGAGGGTCTGCCGGTCGACGGCTACACGGCGTGGATCGAGCGCATGGCCGACCACCCCTTGATCACGGTGACGCTCGACACCGACTTCTTCGACGAGTCGCAGCCGTTCAACAAGGCTGCGACGGCTGGCAACATCCCGGTCATCTACACCGGTCCGGTCGACCGGTACTTCGACTTCGCGCACGGCGACCTGTCGTGGCGCACGCTCGACTTCGAGACCGAGGTGCTGCCCGTCGGCGACTTCCAGGGCACCTCGGTGATGAACTACGCCGACCCCGAGATCGCCTACACGCGCATCCACGAGTTCCGCCACTTCCACCCCGAGCGCTCGCACTACCCCGACGACCAGACGGTCATCATGCGCGAGTTCAGCCGGTTCGCCGATCACGCGACCGACGACGAGCCCTACTACCCGGTCAACACCCCGCAGGACCGCGAACGCCTGCTCGCGTATCGCGAGCTGGCCAGGGCAGAACCCGGCGTGCACTTCGGCGGCCGTCTCGGCACCTACCAGTACCTCGACATGCACATGGCGATCGGTTCCGCCCTGAGCATGTACGACAACACCCTGCAGCCGCTGCTGGCCGGACGCCGCTGATGGCAGCACGGGTCGGCCTGGTCAGGCGCCTGCAGCTGTGGGCGATCGGGCGTCTGCGTCGATCCCGCTTCCTGCCGTCCGGCATGCCGGACAAGCTCACGGACGAACCCCGGCTCGGTGTCCGGTTCGAGCAGCAGGTGCTGGTCTACTTCCCCACCACGCTGGACAGCCTCTACCAGCTCCGGCCGTGGATCCCCGCGCTCTCGGC
>JBBSKV010000089.1:0-6622 GCA_038255955.1 Propionibacteriales bacterium | reverse complement strand
CGTCAATGGCGCCCAGTCGGTCATCGACGAGTACATCTCGGCCGGCGAGACTAAGTGGGGCCAGAAGTCCGGCGTCGTGCTGCTGCTGCCGCACGGCTACGAGGGCCAGGGCCCCGATCACTCGTCGGCCCGCCTCGAACGGTTCCTCGAGCTGTGCGCCGATGGCTCCATGACCGTCGCGCAGCCCTCGACCCCCGCGTCGTACTTCCACCTGCTGCGCCGTCAGGCCTTCGAGGACGAGCACCGTCCGCTGATCGTGGCCACCCCCAAGTCCATGCTGCGCAACAAGGCAGCGGTCTCGGCTCCCGAGGACTTCACCAGCGGCACCTTCCGTCCCGTCATCGGCGACGAGACCGTCGATGCGGATGCGGTCACGACGGTGCTGGTGTGCTCGGGCAAGATCTACTGGGAGCTGGTCGCCGAGCGCAAGAAGCGGGAGTCGACCACGACCGCGATCGTGCGCCTCGAGCAGCTGTACCCGCGTCCCGTCGCCGAGCTCAATGCCGAGGTGGCCCGCTACACCAACGCCACCGAGGTGCGCTGGGTGCAGGACGAGCCGGCCAACCAGGGTCCGTGGCCGCACGTCGCGCTGAACCTCAGCGGCGAGTTCGGCGGGCTGCCGCTGATCCGGGTGTCACGACCGAAGTCGTCCACGACGTCGGTCGGCTCGCACAGCCGTCACCTCGCCGAGAACGCCCAGCTGATGGATCTGGCTTTTTCCTGAGCTGAGCTCGCTCTGCGAGCGAACGCTCAGGAACGCCAGCGAAGCGTGAGCGTCCCGCGGCGTAGCCGCCACCTGCGAGGCGTTGGTGAGTCGACGGGCTCGCCCGAGGTAGCGTGCTCCCCCGAGGCAGCGTGCTCGCCCGAGCCCTTGAGGTCACCACGCCTCACACGTGGCGGCTACGCCGCGGCGCGTTCACGCTCCGCTGGCGCGTCCTGACGCTCGGGCGCTAGCGCCCTACGGTCAGGACGACCTTCCCAAACGCTTCGCCGTCGTGGACTGCGCGGAGGCCGTCGGCGGCCTGGTCCATGGGCAGGATCCGCTCGACCAGCGGGCGGGTGTCGGTCTCGGCCATGAACCGGGCGAGCGCATCGAGCTCGTCGCGGGTGCCCATGGTGGACCCGTGCACCTTGATCTGCCGAAAGAAGATGTGCTGCAGCTCGGCTGCCGTGGCGTCGCCGGAGGTGGCACCGGAGATCACGATGGTGCCGCCGGAGCGGACCGACTTCACCGAATGCGACCACGTCGCCCGACCGACCGTCTCCATCACCGCGTCGACCCGATCAGGCAGCCGCTCCCCCGACTCGAAGGTCTCGTGCGCACCAATCTCGAGCGCACGTTCCCGGCTGGCCGCATCACGGCTCGTGACCAGCACGCGGTAGCCCGCGGCGCGGGCCAGCATGATCAGCGACGTCGACATGCCACCGCTCGCCCCCTGCACCAGCACCGAGTCCCCGGGCGCCAGGGCCGCCTGCGTGAACAGCATCCGGTAGGCGGTCAGCCATGCCGTCGGCAGGCACGCTGCCTCCTCGAACGACAGCCCAGACGGTTTGGGCACCACGTTGCGACGGGGCACCGTGACCTGCTCGGCGAAGGTGCCCTGGTGGCGCTCGGACAACAACGACCGATCGGGGTCGAGCGTCTCGTCACCGGTCCACGAAGGCGTGCTGATCACTCCGTGCACGATGACCTCCTGACCGTCCTCGTCGATGCCGGCGGCATCGCAGCCGAGGATCATCGGCAGGAACTGCTCCTTGAGGCCCACCCCACGCAGGCTCCACACGTCGTGGTGGTTGACCGACGCCGCCCGAACTCGGACCGTCGTCCAGCCCTCCGGCACGTCCGGCGGTGGTCGCTCCCCGATGACGAGGGCTCCGAGAGGGTCGTCCCGGTCGGTGCGCTCGACATAGACAGCGAACACGGCTCAGATCCTCAGATCAGTACGGCCGACGGGCGACGCCCTCGCGCCGCGCGGTGTCGGTCACAGCCTTGGCGACCGCCGTGCAGACCCGCGCATCGAACGGTGACGGGATGACGTACTCCTCCGACAGGTCGTCGCCGACCAGGTCCGCGATGGCGTGGGCGGCGGCCAGCTTCATCCCCTCGGAGATGACGGTGGCCCGGACCTGCAGCGCACCGCGGAAGATGCCGGGGAAGACAAGAACGTTGTTGATCTGGTTGGGGAAGTCCGACCGACCGGTGGCCACCACTCGCGCATGCCGCGCGGCGACCTCGGGGTGCACCTCGGGGTTCGGATTGGCCATCGCGAACACGATCGCTTCTGGAGCCATGCGGGCCACCGCCGGTTCGGGCACCGTGCCACCGGAGACGCCGATGAACACATCGGCGCCGTCGAGCGCGTCCTCGACGCTGCCGGGCCTGGCCCACGGGGCCGTGTCAGCAGCCAGCCACTGCTTCACCGAGTTGAGATCGGTGCGACTGGGATGGATCACGCCGGTGCGGTCGATGACGGCGATCTTGCGGACGCCAGCCGAACGCAGCATCTTGGCGATCGCGACCCCGGCCGCGCCTGCTCCGGAGATGACGACCTTGAGATCGGTCAGATCACGGTCCGTGAGACGTGCGGCGTTGATCAGTGCTGCCAGCGTGACGACGGCCGTTCCGTGCTGGTCGTCGTGGAAGACCGGGATGTCGAGGCGTTCGATCAGCCGACGCTCGATCTCGAAGCAGCGCGGGCTGGAGATGTCCTCCAGGTTGATGCCGCCGAACGACGGCGCCAGCCGCACGACGGTCTCGACGATCTCGTCGACGTCCTGGGTGTCCAGAGCGATCGGGATCGCGTCGACGCCGCCGAACTGCTTGAACAGCACCGCCTTGCCCTCCATGACCGGCATGGAGGCGGCCGGACCGATGTCGCCGAGGCCGAGCACGGCGCTGCCGTCGGTGACGACGGCGACGGTGTTGGACACCCAGGTGTACTCGTGCGCGACCTCGGGATCTGCGGCGATGGCCTCGCACACCTTGGCGACGCCGGGGGTGTAGGACATCGACAGATCGTCGGCGTCGCGAAGTGGCACCGTGGCCGCGATCTGCATCTTTCCGCCGCGATGCAGCGCAAAGACCGGGTCGGTCGGATCGGGTGAGTGCAGAGTCATGTCGATTTCAGTGGCAACCATGGTGGTTTTCGTCGGGAACGAGGAGTCAGGACGGGGAGCTGGGGCTCGACGGGGCCGGTCGGGTTCGTCGGGACGGCACGCCCGATCAGGCCCGGGCGGCGGCGCTGGCGGGCGGATCACGCCCGTCGGTCAGTCTCTCACACGACAGCTCATCGGGGGTCCGAGGAGGAGGCCAGCGCGCGCGTGACGGCGGGCGACAGCACGCAGGCCAGCACCAGCAGGGCCGGCGCAGCGACCGCAAGCGCCAGCGCGACGGTGTCACGCAGGCTCGTCGCCACCAGGACCTGCAGCAGCTGGGTGACCACCACCGGGCTGCGGGCTCCGGCATTGCCCTGCAGCAGAAGACGGATCGCGACGAGGTGCGCGGCCGCGTAGCCGACCAGCACCACAGCGACCCCGAGGCCACTGGCGAGTCGATCGGTCTGGATGTCGCGCAGGTTGAGGACGGCCAGCACGACGAGCAGCAAGGCCTCCGCCGAGATCACCGCGCCAGCCACGAGCAGCAGGCGACGAGCGCCCCCATCGGGCGCAGGACGGCCAGTGGAGCTCTGATCAGCGGTCACCTGCGGAGCCTAGCGACCCGACCATGTGATCCAACTGACAGCAGTCTCGGGGGCCCGTCCCCTTGTCCGACCGTGAAAAGGCTGGGACGATAGTTCTACCGCCACGTCACCGGCCCGTCAGGGCCTGTTACTGGCACGCAACCGAACGGGAAGGAGTCTCACATGGACTGGCGTCACAAATCCGCCTGCCTCGATGAGGATCCCGAGCTCTTCTTCCCCATCGGCAACACCGGCCCCGCCATCTTGCAGATCGAAGAGGCGAAGGTGGTGTGCCGCCGCTGTGATGTCCGCGACCAGTGCCTGCAATGGGCGTTGGAATCGGGACAGGACCACGGTGTCTGGGGAGGCTTGAGCGAGGACGAACGTCGAACGCTGAAGCGCCGCAACGCCAGGGCCCGCATCCGCACCGCCTGACGGTCGCATCGAGCCCGTAGTGCAACGCTACGTATCGGAGAACCCCGTGGTTCGCCTCATCTGAGGCGGGCGCGGGGTTCAGCTCGTTTTCGGGTCGTCGCCACTAGACGACCAGCGAGACCGCCACCGTGGTGCCACCCTGACGATTGGACTCGTACTGCAGCGTGCCACCCAGCTCGTCCTCGACCAGGGTCGAGACGATGGACAGGCCCAGACTGCCCGTGCCGTCGAAACCGGGCGGCAAGCCGTTGCCGTCATCGGTCACGCGCAGCCGCAGCCGGTTGCGGATCCGGTTGACGGCCAAGGTGACCGTCCCCGTCGCGGGGCCGGACGAGTCGAAACCATGCGTGACGGCGTTCTGCACCAGCTCGGTGATCACCATCGCGAGCGGCGTGGCCACGGTCCCCGGCAGCGCTCCGAACGACCCGATCCGGTCGGCGACCAGGCGCCCCTCCCCCAGATCGCTGAGGTCGAGCACGCTGCGCAGCAGACCGTCGGCGATCTCGTCGAAGTTGACGACGTCATCGAACGAACGACTCAGGGTCTCGTGCACCAACGCGATCGACGCGACCCGCCGCTCGGCCTCCTCCAGCGCGGTGCGTGCTTCCGGCAGATCGGACCGGCGGGCCTGGAGTCGCAACAACGCTGCGACGGTCTGCAGGTTGTTCTTCACCCGATGGTGGATCTCACGGATCGTCGCCTCCTTGGAGACGAGCTCGCGCTCACGCAGCCGTAGCTCGGTGACGTCGCGCAGCAGGATCAGGCTGCCGTCGCGGCCGGCTTCGGATCGCAGGGGGATCACGCGGGACATCAGGGAGGCCGTCGCGTTCTCCAGGTCCGTCTCGCCACCGTCGTCGTCGCCGAACAGACCCATGGGGCCGCGATCGGTGGGACGCCGATCGACCAGCGTCGTCGCGATCGCGCCCAGATGAGTGCCGATCAGGTCACCGGACAGTCCGAGCCGCCGGAAGGCGGACATCGCGTTTGGGCTGGCGTAGCGGACCAGGCCGGCGGCATCGGTCCGCACGAACCCGTCGCCCACCCGCAGCGAGTCGGCCAGCTCCGAGCGCCGTCCGAGTTGAGGGAACTCGCCGCGCCCGATCATCGCGATCAGCGTGGAAGCGGCGTCCTGATACGCGGCCTCCAGCGCGCTGGAGGCCCGGACCGCCGCCACGGCGCCCCGGCGCACCATCGCGGCGAGCGGACGAGCGCCGCGACACACCGGCACGGCTTCGATTCGCACCAGGGGCCCGTCGGCCAGATCACCGATGTCCTCGGTCTGGACCGTCCCTGACGACATCGCCCGGTCCAGCAGATCGGTGCGACCGGACGGCAGGAAGGTGCCGGCCACGTCCTCCAACAAGGTGGTCGGACCGGTGGTGGGGCGGATCTGCGCCCCGGCCCACATCCCCCGCGACTCCGCGTCCGGGATCCACAGCACCAGGTCAGCGAACGACAGGTCGGCGATGATCTGCCAGTCGGTCACCAGGGCGTGCAGCCACTGGATGTCGTCAGCGTCCAAGGACGTCTGGGACCGCGCGATGTCGCCGAGGGAGGGCACCGAACCAGTATGCCGCCACGGTTTACGATGGCGAAGTGTCTGAGGCGTACTGGCAGTCGGTCATGCAGCAGGGCATGCTCGTGCCCCAGGACCGCAGTCTCGACGAGTCGACCGTCGCCCTGGTCGAGATGCTTGGACACCCGAATCCCCGGTGGCGCGAGGACCTGGCCTATCCCCTGCTGACCACGTGGATCAGCACCGGAGTGTTCGACTCCGTGCTGTCCGGACTGGGCGACGGCATCGTCCCGGGCCTGCGCTACGGGCTGGGTCACGACGGCGACATGTCCGTGCTCCGGCGCTCCTACAGCGCCCTGATGCTCGCCGAGATCATCGGACGCGACAACAACGAGCACCTGATGTCGGCGGCCTCGGTGCTGGACTGGGGTGACCACGCCACCGCCTGGTACACCCGCGAGCAGGACCACCGCGGCTGGATCCCCGAGCAGGGTTGGGCCAACGCGATCGCCCACGGTGCCGACCTGCTGGCCGCGCTCGCTCGCTCGCGCCACTTCGGCCGGCTCGAGCTCACCGTCTTGCTGGACGTGATCGCCGACCGGGTGCTCACCCCCACCGCCTACATCTGGCGGCACGGCGAGGAGGACCGGCTCGCGTTCGCGGTCATGACGCTGCTGCACCGCAATGCCCTCGACCCGATCATCGTCGAGCCCTGGCTCGCGCGCCTCGGCGACGGCATCAAGCCACCCCGCACGCGCGGCCACCTCGAGGCCGAGTGGCCGCCGCCGGCAGTGCGGAACACCTCGTCGTTGCTGCGCGCGCTCCACCTGCAGCTCGCCCTGGGGGTGCAGGGGCGCGACGACCTGCGCGCCGATGCCGAGCTGTTCGCCGAGCAGCCGGCGCACCGCGCCGATCTGCTGCTGGCGGTGCTCGACCAGATCCGCGCCGAGCAGCCGTGGCTCTACCGCGCCACCACCCGAGCCAAGCCTCT
>JBBSKV010000088.1:0-6623 GCA_038255955.1 Propionibacteriales bacterium | reverse complement strand
GGAATCCACACGCCAACCGGCATGATGGGCCGCATGAGCAATCGCACGTACCGCGTCACCGAGATCGTCGGCACCTCCCCAGACGGCGTCACCGAGGCCGTCCAGAACGGCATCACCCGTGCTGGGCAGACCCTGCGTCACCTCGACTGGTTCGAGGTGACCGACATTCGAGGGCAGATCGCCGACACCACGGTGTCGCACTACCAGGTCACGATGAAGCTGGGCTTCCGCCTCGAGGACGACGAATAGTAATAGTGCTCGTCAGTCGCGGGTGGTGAATTGGCGCAGCAGCGCCGCCGTGGTCGACAGCACGACGACCACGGATCCGTAGATGGTGGCCGTGACGGCCAGCCCGAGGTGTGGTGCGGCGAAACCGGCTGCCACCGAGGGGATGCCGAACGCCAGGTAGGCGATGACGAACACGGTGGAGAACAGCTCGCCGCGCTCCTCGGGGCCGACGGTCGGGGTGATGGACCGCAGGATGCCCATGAACGCGGTGCCGAAACCGGTGCCCGCGATGACGGCCGTCAGCAGGAAGCCGATCAACGACTCGGTGGCGATGGCCACCATCCCCAGTGCAGTGCCCACGGCGAGCGCCGTGGTGCCGTACAACGTGATGGCCCGCGAGCCGAAGTCACGAGCCAGATACGCACTGATCGCGCCGGTGCCGGTCAGCACCGTCACCACCAGGCCCTGCGTGATGTGGTTCTCCTCACCGAAGGTCTGCAGGATCAGTGGTGCACCCAGCGACAGGTAGAAGCCGCCTGTGGCCCAACCGGCGAAGAGTGCCGGGGCGCTCCGGGCGAAGGCGGCCCGCGAGGAGACCGGCAGCCCGATCCGCGGCACGAGCGCCGTCCAGAAGCCGTCGTGCCGGGCCGAGGTCTCGGGCAGTGCCCAGACCAGCAGCCCGAACACGGCGTACAGGACGACCAACGAGCCGAACACGGCGGTCAGCGGCTGGTCCAGCAGCTCGATGGCCACCCCGCCGACCAACGCCCCGGCGGCCAAGCCGACCAGCGGGAAGACGCTGTTGAAGGTCGAGGCCGAACCTGGTCGGGAGGGCGGCTCGAAGTCGACCACGGCGGCCGCCAGGGCAGACAGCAACAATCCGGTCGCGACGCCCTGCACGGTCCGTGCGGCGAGCAGCAGCGCGAGGGAGTCGGCCTGCCAGAACTGCAGCATGCTGAGGGCCAGCACGAAGAATCCGACCGACAGCACCGGGCGCCTGCCCAGATGGTCCGACAGCGAGCCCGTGACGAGCAGCGTGACCAGCAGCGCCACGGTGTAGATGGCGAACACGATGGTGCTGGTGGCCTGCGAGTAGCCGAGCTGTTCTTGCAGCACCGGATAGAACGGTGACGGAGCGGCCGCACCGATCAGCATGGCCAGGGTTGCCGACAGCCCGATCCAGAATCCCGCCGCATGAGGCAGGCGCGTGCGGGCGCGCTGAGGCGCTTTGGTGGTGACCATGCCTGACTCAACCACCTACGCCAGCTGGTTGTTCCCGGCAACCATCTGCGTCAGTCGGCGGCGTCTGCCGCCTCGATCTCCTCGCGGGTGATGCCCAGCAGGTAGACGATCGCGTCGAGGTACGGCACGTTGACCGAGGTGCGGGCCTGGTCGCGCACCGTCGGCTTGGCGTTGAACGCGATGCCGAGGCCGGAGGCGGCCAGCATGTCGAGGTCGTTGGCGCCGTCGCCGATCGCGACTGTGTTCTTGACGGGGATGCGGGCGTCTTCGGCGAACCGGCGCAGCGCGTCGGCCTTGCCGGCGCGGTCCACGACCTCCCCGACGATGCGACCGGTGAGCCGGCCGTCGAGGACTTCCAGCTCGTTCGCCGCGTGGTAGTCGATCTGCAGCTCGGCGGCGATCTTGTCGATCAGGTGCGTGAAGCCTCCGCTGACGAGCGCGAACCGGTAGCCGAGACGCTTGAGCGTGCGGATCATGGTGCGGGCCCCGGGCGTGTACTCGAGCGCGTCGTAGACGCTGTCGAGCGCCTCGACCGGTACGCCTTCCAGCAGCGCAACTCGTTCGTGCAACGACGCGGCGAAGTCGATCTCGCCTCGCATCGCGCGTTCGGTGACGGCAGCGACCTCGGCCTCGTACCCGGCGTGTGCGGCGATCATCTCGATCACCTCGCCCTGGATCAGGGTCGAGTCGACGTCCATCACGACCAGCCGCTGGGCGTGCTGCAAGATGCCGTTCTCCTGCACCGCGATGTCGATGCCGTGGTCGAAGGCCACCGCGGCCAGCTCGGACTGCAGCTGGTCCGGATCGGCTCCGGACACCTCGAGCCGGATGGCGGTGACCGGGTAGCGGGCCATCCGGATGATCCGGTCGATGTTGCCGCCGAGCACCTTGATCTGGGCGGCGAGGGCCGCGACCGCTGCCGGCTTCAGGGGCACGCCGAGGATCACGACGCGCGCACGTCCCACGCGGCGCGGCCGGTTGTCACCGGTGCCGTGCTCGACCGTCACCTCGAGCCCGAAGGATTTCGCGACCGCGGTGACGGTGCGCTCCAGACCGGCGACGTCGAGCGGCACCGTGAACAGCGCGCTCAGCACCAGCTTGCCGCGCACCACCAGCTGCTCGACGTCGATGACTTCGACCTCGAAGTCCGCGACCGATTCGAACAATCGGGTCGTGACACCGCTCTGGTCCGGCCCGACGAGCGTGACGAGCACGGTCGGGTCGTTGAAGTGGGTGGTCGGCACGGGCAGCGTCATCGGGGTCGAGGCTATCGTCAGCGGCTGTGGGCGCCGCGATAGGTTGGGCACACGATGGAATCGACCAGGAGGAGAACGCATGGCGTCCGCCCTTGAGCTGGCGAAGGTCAGCGTGGTGCGCGGCGACAAGACCTTGTTGAACCAGGTCACCTGGACTGTTCTGGAGGGCGAGCGCTGGATCGTGCTGGGTCCCAACGGAGCCGGCAAGACCACCTTGATGCAAGTGGCCGGAGCGGCTGTCCATCCCACCCACGGCACGGCCACGATCCTGGGCCAGAAGCTCGGCCAGGTCGACGTCTTCGATCTGCGCACCCGCATCGGTCACGTCAGCACCCGAATCGCCGAGCAGATCCCCGCTCGTGAGTCGGCGGCCGACGTCATCTTGTCGGCTGCGTACGCGGTCACCGGTCGGTGGCAGGAGCAGTACGACGATGACGACGTCGAGCAGCGCGACCAGATCATGACCGAGCTGGGAATCGGTCACCTGGCCAACCGCACCTTCGGCACCCTCTCGGAGGGTGAGAGCAAGCGGGTGCTGATCGGGCGATCGTTGATGACCGATCCCGAGCTCCTGCTCCTTGACGAGCCGAGTGCGGGCCTGGACCTCGGCGCACGCGAGGATCTGCTGGCCAGCCTCGAGCTGTTGTCGTCCGATCCTGATGCGCCGGTCCTCGTGATGGTCACGCACCACGTCGAGGAGGTTCCGGTCGGGTTCACCCACGCCCTGCTGATTCGCGACGGCCACGTCGTCGCCCAGGGCCCCCTCGAACAGACGCTCACCGCGGCGAATCTGGCGCGGACTTTCGGCACCAAGCTGGAGCTGACGTGCGACGGTGGACGTTACACCGCGCGTCGAGCGGCATTCGAGCACCGAGCTCACTAGCGAAAAATCAAATACCGAGCTCACTAGCGAAAAATCACGTACCGAGCTCACTAGCCACTAGGGCGACAGGAGACAGACATGGACTTCCTCCAGGACAACCCCTGGGTGATCTGGCTGGCGATCGCCGTCGTGCTGGTCATCGTGGAGATGTTCAGCCTCGAGCTGGTGCTCTTGATGTTCGCCCTCGGCGCTCTCGCGGCGGCGCTCGTCGCGGGACTCGGCGGGCCGATCTGGCTGGCGATCTTGATGTTCGCGGTCGTCTCGGTCGCGCTGCTCACCTTGATCCGACCGCCGCTGGTGCAGCGGCTGCACCACGGTCCGACCCTCACCCAGGGCCATGACGCGCAGGTCGGCCGCCGAGCCGTCGTCGTCGAGCCCGTCAGCCGCTTCAACGGCCGCGTCCGTCTTTCCGGCGAGCTGTGGTCAGCCCGCACGGACTCCGAGGAGTTCACCTTCGACACCGACGAGGAAGTCAGCGTCCTGCGCATCGATGGCGCCACCGCCGTCGTCGGCGCCATCACCAGTCCGTCCACCCAGAACCAGGAGTCCTGATGTTCACCTCCGCAGGCGCATCCGCCCTGACGATCGTGCTGATCCTGATCGCGCTGCTCGCGGTCGTCGCCGTCTCCATGACGGTCAAGATCGTTCCGCAGGCGCGAGCCGGCATCGTCGAACGATTCGGCAAGTACCGAGCAACCCTGCCCGCCGGCCTGAACATCGTCACCCCGTTCATCGACCGGCTCGCGTACCGCATCGACCTGCGCGAGCAGGTCGTGTCGTTCCCGCCGCAGCCGGTGATCACCGAGGAAAACCTGACGGTCTCGATCGACACCGTCATCTACTTCCAGGTCACCGACCCGGTGGCCGCGACGTACGAGATCGCCAACTACATCCAGGCCATCGAGCAGCTCACCATGACCACGCTGCGCAACATCATCGGCGGCATGACGCTGGAGCACGCGCTCACCAGCCGGACCCAGATCAACTCCGGCCTGCGCGGCGAGCTGGACAGCGCAACCGGCAAGTGGGGCATCCGCGTCAACCGCGTCGAGCTCAAGGGCATCGACCCGCCGCCCTCGATCATCGACGCCATGGAGAAGCAGATGCGCGCCGACCGTGACAAGCGCGCGATCATCCTCACCGCCGAGGGTGAGCGCCAGTCGGCCATCCTCACCGCCGAAGGCCAGAAGCAGGCCTCCATCCTGAACGCCGAGGGCAATCGCCAGGCACAGATCCTCAACGCGCAGGCCGATCGTCAGGCCGCGATCCTGCGGGCCCAGGGCGAGGCACAGGCCATCACTGCGGTGTTCCAGGCCATCCACGACGGCAACCCGGACCAGAAGCTCTTGTCGTACCAGTACCTGCAGATGTTGCCGAAGATCGCCGAGGGTGACAACGCCACCACGTGGATCATCCCCGCCGAGCTCACCAAGGCGCTCGGCACGCTCGGCGGCACGGTCGGCAAGATTCCGGTCGACGGCGGCGGTTCCAAGACCCGGGTCGACCTCGACGAGGAGATCGTGGATGACCTCCCCGACGCGGCAGAGACCTCCAAGGCTGTCCAGGAGGCTCTCGACGCGGCCAAGCAGGCCGAGCGAGCTGGATCCGGTCCGGTGCTGCCTGCGGAGGACGCCAAGTAGTTCTGGCGCGTCGACCGGTCCCGTGGTTGGGACCGGTTGACATGCTGGCTGCATGTTCCGCCCGCGTGACCGCCTGATCCTGGCCGCGTCAGCCGTGCTGACCGCCGCGGTGCTCGCCGGATGGTTCGTCGTCCAGCAAGGGGACGATGATTCGGGACCGTCTGGTCCGGCGCCCCGCGCCGCGGAGCGCGTGCCCGCAGCGTCCGGGTCCCCGAGCGAACCGGACGACGACTGGGTGACCGAGACGGCCAAGCGCCTCCAGATCCCGCGGCGGGCAATGCTGGCCTACGCCACCACCGAGCTGACCGAGCGGGTCCGCCAGCCCGAGTGCCGTCTGCGTTGGAACACCCTGGCCGCGATCGGCTCGGTCGAGTCGGCGCACGGCACCTTGGGCGGCGCGGGACTGGCTGCCGATGGTGTGCCGGACACGCAGATCATCGGACCGGCTCTCGACGGCACCAACGGCACCCGCGCGATCCCCGCCACGCCCGAGTCAGCCGAGTCGCACGGCGACAAGGAGTGGGACCACGCTGTCGGGCCGTTCCAGTTCCTCACCTCGTCGTGGCAGAAGTACGGAGGGGACGCCGATGGCGACGGAACGGCGAACCCCAACGACATCGACGACGCGGCGCTCGGTGCCTCACGTCACCTCTGCGTGCCCGGCGGCGACCTGGCGGGGGACGACTGGGTCCCCGCCGTCTACGGCTACAACAACTCGATGGCCTACGTGGCCAAGGTGCGCGAGATAGCGAACTCCTTCGCCCGCTGACCGGCGCCTGCGGCCACACCGCCCGTGTCGCGACGGTGGGCGGTGATGCGGAGACTCATCGGCGTGAGTAGTCGGAGCAGGGCGGACTTGTCAGTGACGCTTGGACGACCATGATGCATTCGGTCTCGTCAGCGGTGTTCTTGCATCATCGTCGGTGGGGCCAGCTCGCCCGGGTGACGGATCCTGATGCGTTCGACCCACCTCCGGGCCGGAAAGCATCATCGTGGGGTTCCCGGACGGGCCGCTGGCGCACGGCTCCAGGGCCGGACGACAGCCAGGCCAGTCTGTGTTGTTCCTATTGGCGCAGGTGGCCGAGCAGGGGTGGTGGGTCGGAGCGGTAGGTGTGGCCGGTGGGGGTGGTCCAGAGGACGGTTCGGCCTTCGGTTCTGACGTGCCAGCCGGGTAGATGCTTGATGGTGTGGGAGGTCCGGCAGAGGCCTTGGCCGTTGAACAGGGCGGTCAGTCCGCCGTACTGGTAATCGCGGATGTGGTCGTTGTCGCGGATGCCGCATTCGCAGCCGGGTTGGCGGCAGTACTGGTCGCGCGTCTTGATGTGGGCACGTTGGGGCCCGTTGTAGAGGCGGCGGCGGGTCTCGCGGACGGCG
>JBBSKV010000087.1:0-6664 GCA_038255955.1 Propionibacteriales bacterium | reverse complement strand
GTCCCGGTGCACGTGTGCAACAAGCGGGTCATCGACTCGCTGATCAAGGCCGGTGCCTTCGACTCCCTGGGCCACAAGCGGCGCGCGCTCACCACGGTGGCCGAGGAGGCCGTCGACCAGTACATCGATCTCAAGCGCAGCGCGGCCATCGGTCAGGACTCGCTGTTCGGCGGTCTGGACGACGGCTTCACCGGCGTCACCGTCGCGGTGCCGACCATGCCGGAGTGGGAGAAGTCGCAGCTGCTGGCGCTCGAGCGGGACATGCTCGGCCTCTACGTGTCCGACCACCCCCTGCTGGGGCTGGAGCACGTGCTGCGCGCCAGCAGCGACACCACCGTCGGCGAGCTCCTGGCCGACACCGATCGCGACGGCCACATGGTCAAGATCTGCGGACTCATCACCGGCGTGCAGCGCCGCATCACCAAGAAGGGCGACGCCTGGGCCTCCATCATCCTGGAGGACCTCGAAGGTGCCGTGCAGATCATGGTGTTCCCGGGGGCCTACAACCTCGCGGCGCCCTCGCTGGTCAACGACGCCATCGTGGTGGTCAAGGCGCGGGTCAGGAGCAACGACGAGGGCCTGGACCTGCACGCGCAGGAGATCACGATGCCCGCCATCGACTCGGCTCGCGCTGACGCCCCGCTGGCCGTCACCATGCCGGTCGCTCGCTGCACGACCGAGACGGTCGGCGCCTTCAAGCAGATCCTCGCGGCACATCCAGGTGCCTCAGAGGTGCATCTGCGGCTGCTCAGCAACAGCGGCATCAAGACCATGCGGCTCGACCCGCACCTGCGGGTCGCCCAGAGCTCGGCCCTGGTGGCCGACCTCAAGGAGCTCCTCGGACCGAGCTGTCTGGGATGAGCCAGTCGTCGTTCGTCGCCACCCGGTGGAGCCGGCCGTGGGTGGTGCTGGTCTCCGCCGTGGGCCTGGGCTTGCTGGCCGGACTGGTGTGGTGGCAGCTGGCCGTTCCCGGTCAGTGGGAGATGCGAGATGTCGGCCTCGCCCTGACCGAGGAGGCCTCACGCGGCCAGTTCCAGGTGGTCGTCGTGTTCACGCTCGTGGGCGCCATCGCTGCTCTCGTGTGGGCGGTCGCCCTGTCGCTGCTGTCGCGACGAGCCGGGTGGCAGCTGGTCGTGGCGATCATGGCCGGATCCGTGCTCGCGGCCGTCGTGGCCTGGCAGGTGGGCCACCTCGTCGGACCTCCGGCGCCCGAGACCGTGGCTGGGCTGCAGGCCGGCGACACGGTGCCCGATGAGCTGATGGTCGACAGCGTCGCGCCATTCCTCGCCTGGCCGATCGCTGCTCTCGTGGGTGTCCTGCTGGTCAGCTGGGGTCGCGGCCGCGACCCGGACCCCTACGAGCGCGACACCGATGCCACGACGGCACCGGTCATCGACACCAGCACCTGAGGCGTCACCTCGACCTCGAGCCCACGGCGACCCGCCGAGACGAACACGGTGCGGTGCTGCTCGGCCGAGACGTCGACGACCGTGCGGTGGTGGTGTCGCTGACCGAACGGCGAGATCCCGCCGAGCACGTAGCCCGTGGCGCGCTGCGCAGCCTGGGGGTTGGCCATCTGGGCGCGCTTGCCACCCAGCGCAGCAGCCACGGCCTTCAGGTCCAGCGAGCCCGAGACCGGCACGACACCCACGACCAGGGACCCATCGAGATCGACCACCAAGGTCTTGAAGACGCGGGGCGGTTCGACCCCGAGAGCGTCGGCCGCTTCGGTGCCGAATGAGGCAGCGCGAGGGTCGTGCTCGTAGGAGTGGGAGGTGAAACGGACGCCAGCGCGGGAGAGCTCGGCGAACGCAGGGGTCGCGTCGGCGGGTTGGTCCTTGCTCGACTTCTTCCCGGCCACGTCGCCACCGTACCCACCTCCGTAGACTGAGCGCTGTGATCCGTCGCCTCGACCTGCGTCCCCTCGACCCGGCACCCCACGAGTGGGAGCGCGTGTACGGCCATGCCGTGCCGCGCGCCGAGGTCGACGTCGAGCAGGCGCTCGCGGCCGTGCGCCCCATCTGCGAGGACGTGCGGGACCGAGGCGCTGACGCCGTGCTGGATGCGACCGAACGCTTCGACGGGATCCGCCCAGAACGACTGCGGGTGCCCACCGAGGCGCTGACGGCCGCCCTCGCGGCCCTCGATCCCGCCATCCGGGCCGCGCTGGAGGAGTCGGTCCGCCGACTGCGCCAGACCTGCACGGCCGAGCTGGAGCACACCGTCACCACCTCGCCCGCCGACGGTGCCACCGTCGAACGACGCATCGTCCCGATGCAACGGGTCGGTCTCTACGTGCCGGGCGGCCTGGCGCCGCTGATCAGCAGCGTCCTGATGAATGCGGTGCCGGCGCAGATCGCCGGCGTGCCCGGCATCGCGCTGTCCAGCCCGCCGTCGGCCGAGCACGGAGGCATGCCGCACCCCTCGATCCTTGCCGCGTGCGCGCTGCTCGGGATCGACGAGGTGTATGGCGTCGGCGGCGCCCAGGCGATGGCGATGTTCGCCTACGGGGCGGGGGAGTGCCGACCGGTCAGCCTGATCACCGGCCCGGGCAACATCTACGTGGCTGCGGCCAAGCGTTTCCTGCAGGGTTCGGTCGCGATCGACAGCGAGGCCGGTCCCACCGAGATCGCGGTCATCGCCGACGATTCGGCCGATGCCGACTTCGTGGCGGCCGACCTGGTCAGCCAGGCCGAGCACGACCCGATGGCTGCCTCCGTCCTGATCACCGACAGCGAGGCGCTGGCCGACCGCGTCGACGCGGCCCTGAAGATTCGGGTCGACGCGGCACCACACGCCGAACGGATCCGGACCGCCCTCAACGGTCCGCAGTCGGCGCGCGTGCTGGTCCGCGACATCGACCAGGCGGTCGCCGTGGCCAACGCCTACGCCGCGGAGCACCTCGAGATCCAGACAGCCGACGCGAGCGCGGTCGCAGGCCGCATCGTCAACGCCGGGGCCATCTTCGTCGGACCGTTCACGCCCGTGTCGCTCGGCGACTACGCCGCAGGGTCCAATCACGTGCTGCCCACCGCTGGGTGCGCCTGCCACTCCTCCGGGTTGTCGGTCCGGGCGTTCTGCAAGAACATGCAGGTCGTGACGTACACGCAGGCCGCCCTGCGCGACGTGGGCGATCACGTCGTCACCCTGGCGAATGCCGAGAACCTGCCGTCGCACGGTGCGGCCGTCAGCGCTCGGCTGAATCGTTCATGAGCGCTCCGGACTGGGTGCCGCTGCGCGAGGAGCTGCGCGACGACGAGCCGTACGGTGCACCGCAGCTGGATCTGCCGGTGCAGCTGAACACCAACGAGAATCCCTACGGTCCCAGCGCCGAGGTCGTCGCGTCGATCGCCCGTGCCGTGACCGCCGCCGCCAGCGGCCTGAACCGCTATCCGGACCGGGAGGCCACCGCCCTGCGCGCGGGGCTGGCCGGCTACCTCGGCCACGGCCTGGATGCCTCACGGGTCTGGGCTGCCAATGGCTCGAATGAGGTCATGCAGCAGATCCTGCAGGCCTTCGGTGGCCCCGATCGCACGGCCGTGTCGTTCGCCCCCACGTACTCGATGTATCCCGAGTACGCCCGCAACACCCACACCCGGTGGGTCACCGGCCAGCGGCGTGACGACTTCGGCATCGATCTGGACGCCGCGCTCGCGCTGATCCAGACCGAGCGACCGGCCGTCGTGATCCTGACCTCACCCAACAACCCCACGGGCACCGCTCTGCCGCTCGAGACGGTCAGCGCAGTGGCCGACGTCGCACCCGGCATCGTGGTGGTCGACGAGGCCTACGCGGAGTTCCGTCGCGCGGGCACCCCGACCGCCCTGGAGCTGCTGCCGCAGTACCGCACGCTGCTGGTCACGCGCACCATGAGCAAGGCCTTCGCCTATGCCGGCGGTCGACTCGGCTACGTGGCTGCCGATCCGGCCATCATCGACGCGCTGCGCATCGTGCGGCTGCCGTACCACTTGTCGGCGGTGCAGCAGGCAGCCGCGCTCGCGGCCCTCGGTCATGCCGACGAGCTGCTGATGCGTGTCGACGAGCTGCGGACCACGCGCGACGAGCTGGCGGCGTGGCTGGCCGCCGAAGGATTCCAGGTCGCCGAGTCCGATGCGAACTTCATCTTGTTCGGGCGCTTCGGCGACCGACACGCCATCTGGCAGGGTCTGGTCGACCGCGGCGTGCTCATACGGGAGACTGGACCTGCAGGATGGCTGCGCGTGTCGGTCGGCACGCCTGCTGAGATGACCACATTCCGTGCTGCCTTGAAGGAGGTCGTTGCGTCATGACCCGTGTGTCTCGCATCGAACGCAAGACGTCTGAGTCCCACGTCGTCGTCGAGCTCGACCTCGACGGCACCGGGGCCAACGACATCTCCACCGGGGTCGGTTTCTACGACCACATGCTCACGGCCTTCTCACGCCACTCGCTGATCGACCTCACGGTTCGGGCCGAGGGCGATCTGCACATCGACGCGCACCACACCGTCGAGGACACCGCCATCTGCATCGGTGAGGCACTGCGCGAGGCACTGGGCGACAAGATCGGCATCCGTCGCTACGGCGATGCTCTGGTCCCGCTGGACGAAGCCATCGCCCAGGTGGTCGTCGACGTCTCGGGACGCCCGTACTTCGTGCACTCCGGCGAGCCGGAGCGGCAGATCACCGCGATCATCGGCGGTCAGTACAGCGGTTCGCTCACCGGCCACGTGCTCGAGTCGATCGCGCACCACGCGGGCATCACGATGCACGTGCGATTGATCGACGGCCGAGACCCGCACCACATCGCCGAGGCGCAGTTCAAGGCCGTGGCGCGGGCCCTGCGCGAAGCCGTGGCCATCGATCCGCGCGAGTCGGGCATCCCGTCGACCAAGGGTGCTCTCTAGCCGTGACGCGAGTCGTGGTGCTCGACTACGGGTCGGGCAATCTTCGCTCAGCGGTGCGCGCGTGCGAACGCGCCGGGGCCGATGTCGAGCTGACCGCTGATGCCGACGTCGCCATGGCCGCCGATGGCTTGCTGGTACCAGGCGTCGGGGCGTTCGAGGCCTGCATGGAGGGCTTCATCGAGGTCGGTGGTCCCAGGATCGTCGAACGTCGTCTGATCGCGGGCAAACCCGTGCTCGGCATCTGCGTGGGCATGCAGATCCTGTTCGGCGAGGGCATCGAGCACGGCGTGCAGACCGAGGGGTGCGGCGAGTGGCCCGGACGGGTCGAGCGGCTCGAGGCGCCGATCGTGCCGCACATGGGTTGGAACAACGTCGAGGCCGCACCGGAGTCCACGATGTTCGCCGGCATCGAGGAGGAGCGGTTCTACTTCGTGCACTCCTTCGGCGTGCGCGAGTGGCAGCTCACCCGCCCGCCGGCGCTGCCCGCGCCCCTCGTCACGTGGACCTCCTACGGCTCGGAACGGTTCGTCTCCGCCGTCGAGGACGGGCCCCTGTGGGCCACCCAGTTCCACCCCGAGAAGTCCGGCGACGCCGGACGCCGCCTGCTCGAAAACTGGCTGGCCTCCTTCGCCGCCTGAGGTCGGTTTACCACGGTGCGTAGGTATCGCTCCTCTCACCGCGGGATCCTTTCCGCGGTCGGGGAAGGTTTGCCTACGCACCGTGGTAAACCGACCCGGGCTGGCGAGATGGCGGAGGGTCGCCGGGTTCTGGGGGTCGGTACGATCACGGGCGTGACTCTTGAACTGCTGCCCGCCGTCGACGTCGCCGAGGGACAGGCCGTGCGTCTGGTGCAAGGTGAGCTCGGCAGCGAGACCTCCTACGGATCCCCGCTCGATGCCGCCCTGCAGTGGCAGAACGACGGGGCCGAGTGGATCCACCTGGTCGACCTGGATGCCGCATTCGGCAAGGGTTCGAACCGCGAGTTGCTCGCCGAGGTCGTCGGCCGTCTCGACGTCAAGGTCGAGCTGTCGGGCGGAATTCGCGACGACGCATCCCTGGCGGCCGCGCTGGCCACCGGATGCACGCGGGTCAACCTCGGCACCGCCGCGTTGGAGAACCCCGAGTGGTGCGCCAAGGTCGTCAGCGAGCACGGCGACCAGATCGCGGTCGGCCTCGACGTGCGCGGCACCACGCTCGCCGCTCGCGGCTGGACCGAAGAGGGCGGCGACCTGTTCGAGGTGCTCGAGCGCCTGGAACGAGACGGTTGCGCCCGCTATGTCGTCACCGACGTCACGAAGGACGGCACCCTCACCGGCCCCAATCTCGAGCTGCTGCGCCAGGTGTGCGACCGCACGGACAAGCCCGTCGTCGCCTCCGGCGGGGTCTCCAGCCTCGACGACCTCCGCGCGATCGCCACGCTCACGGACATCGGCGTCGAGGGCGCGATCGTGGGCAAGGCGCTCTACGCCGGCGCCTTCACGCTCCCCGAGGCGCTCGCGGCCGTCGTCTGAACCGAGCTCGCTCTGCGAGCGAGCGTTCAGGCGCGCCAGCGAAGCGTGACCGTGTCGCGGCGAAGCCGCCAGCTGGGAGGCGTGGTGAGGTCGAAGGCTCGGCCAAGCCGTCGAGTGTGGTTCGCCTCGGTCGCTGGCGCTCCCGGGCCCCAGCGAGCTTGCGAGCGTGAGGCGCGCCAGCGCCGAGGGGCACAGTCGGCCGCAGGCGGCCTTCTTGGCGAGCAGGGGGCAGGTCGACCAGCGGTTTCAGCAGCCGTCGCGGATCAGG
>JBBSKV010000086.1:0-6666 GCA_038255955.1 Propionibacteriales bacterium | reverse complement strand
CGGCATCGCCGAGGAGGTCGGCGGCACGTACGTGCACGTCGACGTCACGGACAAGGAACAGGTCGACGCGCTGTTCAAGGCCGCCAAGGACACCTATGGCTCGGTCGACATCGCGTTCAACAACGCCGGCATCAGCCCGCCGGAGGACGACTCGATCCTCGACACCGACCTCGAGGCCTGGAAGCGCGTGCAGGACGTGAACCTGACCAGCGTCTACCTGTGCTGCAAGGCCGCACTGCCCTACATGCTGGAGCAGCAGCGCGGCTCGATCATCAACACGGCGTCGTTCGTCGCGGTGATGGGGGCCGCGACGTCCCAGATCTCTTACTCGGCGTCCAAGGGCGGTGTGCTGAGCATGTCGCGCGAGCTGGGGGTGCAGTTCGCCCGCGAGGGCGTGCGGGTCAACGCGCTGTGCCCGGGCCCGGTGAACACGCCGCTGCTCCGGGACCTGTTCGCCAGCGACCCCGAGCGCGCCGAGCGTCGCCTCGTGCACGTGCCGGTGGGTCGGTTCGCCGAGCCCGAGGAGATGGCCAACGCCGTTCTGTTCCTCGCATCGGACGAGTCGAGCTTCATCACCGCGTCGACGTTCCTGGTCGACGGCGGCATCTCCGGCGCCTACGTGACACCCCTGTAGGAGAAATCTCGTGACGCCACTGATCGGAGTGACCACCTACCGCGAGCAGTCGCGGTGGGGGGTCTGGGACGAGCCGGCCGACGTGCTGCACGCCCTGTACTCGCGGTCCATCGAGGCCGCGGGCGGTGTCGCCGTCCTGCTTCCACCCGGCAACCCGGCCGGCGCGCCAGCCGTCGTGGCGCGTCTTGACGCGCTGGTGATCGCCGGTGGCGCCGACGTCGATCCCCACCGCTACGAGGCCGACCCGCACGAGCAGACGGCCGGGTGGCGCGAGGATCGCGACGACTGGGAGCTGGCGCTGCTCGACGCCGCCTGGGCTCACGGGCTACCCACCCTCGGCATCTGCCGGGGCATGCAGGTCATGGCGGTGCACGCGGGAGGGACGCTGGAGCAGCACGTCCCGGACGTCGTGGGGCACGAGGAGCACTCGCCGGGTGGCCCGGAGTTCGGTGAGGTGGCCGTCGACGTGACACCGGGCTCTCGGCTCGCCGCGGCGATCGGCGACCGCGGCGAGGTCGCGTGCCACCACCACCAGTCGGTGCGCGAGCACCCCGGTCTCGTCGCGACGGCCCATGCCGTGGACGGGACGCTGGAGGCCATGGAGCACCCCGATCGTCCTTTCTGGCTTGCGGTGCAGTGGCATCCGGAGACTCGCGAGGACGCCGGCCTGTTCAGGGCGCTCGTGCAGGCGGCTCGACCCACGAGCTGAGCGGGGACGAGGCAACGCGCCACGTCCCGTGTGTCGTCGCGTGCATTGTCGGTGGCGACACCTAGCGTGGTGCCCACGACCAGCGACGGAGTGAGCAGCACGTGAGAACCAACCAGCTAGATGCGTCATGCGACACCTGCTACACGCATCTGATCGCCGGCAGTGGACGCCTCGTCGGCCATCCCGGCTCGTGGCGGGCGCTGTGTCTCACCTGCCAGCCGCAGCCGCCGTCGCGCGGTGCCCATCACGGCTGGTTCGACCGCCCGCTGGCCGCACTCGACTTCGAGACCACGGGCGTGGACCCGCATCACGACCGGGTCCTGAGCTTCGCCCTGCTCGACGTCGACGGTGAGCGCGCAGGTCTGGTCGACGCCGGAGTACCGATTCCCGAGGCGTCGGCCCGGGTGCACGGCATCAGCCAGGCTGCCCTGGTCGGCGCGCCGCCCGCCCGCATCGCCATCGCGATGATCGCCGACTGGGTCCAGTCGCTGATCGACCGCGGTGTCGGACTCGTGGTGTTCAACGCGGCCTATGACCTCACCATGCTGCGCGCCGAGGCTGCGCGCCACGGCGTCCGGCAACCGGCCTGGGACCAGCTCATGGTGGTCGATCCGTACGTCATCGACTGGGGCCTGGAGCGCGGTGGACTCGGTTCGCGCCGCCTCACCGACGTGGCTGCCTACTACGGCGTGCTGCTCGACAACGCGCACGACGCCACGGCCGACGCGCGCGCTGCCCGCGACGTCGCCGTCCAGATGGGCGCCCGCCACCACGAGGCCGGCGCGTGCTCACTGGTCGAGCTCATGCTGCGCCAGCACCTGTGGCACGCCGAGCGTGCTGCGGACTGGAACGCCTACGCCGTCACGGTCGGCCGCGATCTCGACGACCCCACGGCCTGGCCGCTGGTCTCCACGCCGCGCCCGCAGCGCTCCGCCACCGCCTGAGTTCGCCCGGTCGGGGGTTGTTCGCCAGGGAGCGAAGCGACCGTGAGGCCGAAGGCCGAGGCGAACCCAAGCTGTCCGGCTCGCTTTCGCCTCGGTCGCTCGTCCCTCGCTCCCACACGTTCCTCGCTGAGCTCGTCACTGGCGAGCGGAGAGTCAGCGGCCGACTCGGTCCAAGATGGCGTCGGCGAGGGCGTCGGGCGCCTCGTCGGGGATCCAGTGGGTCAGGTCGGCCAGCTCGACGAATCGGTAGTCCGCGGTCACGAAGTCGCCGCACAGCTCGGCACCCTCGCGGCCGAGCGCGCGGTCGTTGCTGCTCCACAGGTACGTCGTGGGCACCGTAACCGGGGCCAGCTCCCCGAGCCCGGACCCCATGGCCCGGTAGTAGTTCAGTGCCGCGGTGAGGGCGCCCGGTTCGGACAGCAGCCGGACGTACTCGGCCACGGCGTCGTCGGGCACCCGACCCTCGTAGAAGTCGACGAGGCGATGCGCGCCGTCCTCGAGGAGGACCTCCTCGGGCCGGCCCTCCTGACGGAACAGCTGCATGTAGCGCGACATCTCGCGCTGGTCCCTGGAGTCGCGCAGCGCCTGTCCGAAGGCGGCCAGGTGCGGGACCGAGACGGTCGTCAGGCTGCGCAGCCGGCCGGCGTGCCGGGCCGCGACGACCCAGGCCACCGACGCACCCCAGTCGTGACCGACCAGGTGGAACGAGTCGATCCCGAGGGCATCGGCCAGCTCGATGACGTCGTCGGCGAGCACGTCGGTGCCGTAGTGCTCCACGCCCACGGGACGCGCCCCGGGTGAGTAGCCACGCTGATCCGGCGCGATCACGCGGTACCCCTCGTCGACCAGTCGGGGAGCGACGCCCGCCCAGCTCAGCGACGTCTGTGGGAAGCCGTGCAGCAGCACGATCGGTGGGCCGTCCTCGGGACCGTCGACGCGCAGATCGAGGGTGCCAGCGGTGATCGTGGCGGTCGCGGGGTGTCCCCAGGTCATGGTGTTCCTCTCGTCGTGCACATGGTCGCATCCAGCCGCTCAGTCGAAGGAGTCCCCGAGGCGGGCGACCGCCTCGCGGTCCAGCTGCGCGGCCGTCTCGACGTCGGGCGCAGTGCCGCCGTGGTCGTACGGCAGCCACCAGCGGTCCTCGTCGTCGCGAGGCTTGTCGGGGTAGGTCGCGATGGCGTCCTCGAGCAGGGCTTCCATCGCGACGTGCAGCCGCGCCGACAGCGCGTCGACGCTCTCACCGTCGGCCGCGTGCAGCGGCTCGCCGACCGAGATCGTGATGGGAATCCGTCGGCGCAGCGAGCGGCGGCCGTCGACGGTGAACACCCGGTGTCCGCCCCACACCACAACGGGCACGAGGGGAACACGCCGGCTGACCGCCACTCCTGCGGCGCCTCTCCTGAACGGCTTGAGCAGCCACGACCGGCTGATCGTGGCCTCGGGGAAGACACCGACGAGCTCACCCTCGTCAACCAGGTGCAGGGCCCGGCGGTAGGCCCGGGACCCGGACTTCCGATCGACCGGGATGTGTCCCATGGCGCGCATCAGTCGCCCGGCGACGGGTGCCTCGAACACCGACGTCTTCGACATGAACCGGATCAGTCGGCCACGCTCGCGGGCCGCATAGCCGATGAAGGTGAAATCCAGGAAGCCGATGTGGTTGCCGGCCACGACTCCCGGTCCCGAGCCGGGAAGGTGCTCGGCGCCGCGCACGTCGAAGCGGTACCCCATGAGCCGGAACAACAGCCCGAACGTCGCCACGACGAAGCGATAGGTGCGGTCCACAGATCAGCGAACGGTGCCGGGGCGGTCCGGAAGTCGCGGCCAGCAGTCGGTGCGGACGGTGGGGTCGAAGTCCGTGCCAGCGGCGATCGTGCGTCGCTCCTTGGCGAGGATGCCGATCGTCAGCTGCGCGATCGCGGCGATGTACAGCACCATGATGGCCAGCCCGGTGAGGGTCCCCTGCGGGTCCAGGCGGTCCGCCTCGGCCAGGGCGATGATCCCGTCGGACACGAGGAACAGGGCGCCGCCCACCCCGGCGCGGACGTCGACCGCCAGCGCGGTCGAGGCGGTGCCGATGAGCAGGGCCGCGTAGAAGGGGATGATCGGGCGCAGACCGGCCTCGAGCCCGCCCCACGCCCACGCCACGACCACGAGGCCCGCGAGGGCGTAGCCGATGACGATCCACGGCCGAGCGCGCAGCGCAGGGACGGCGCCGCGCTGGACGAAGAACCAGATGAAGCAGACGTGCGCCCCGGCGAAGGCGGCCATACCCACGACGAACAGCCCGTCGAGCTCCAGCAGCACGTCGCCGAGGAAGCAGAACCCCAGGGCCACCGCCAGCAACCGCGGCCCGCGCTGTTCCAGGACCCAGCCGATCAGGAGTGGGGCCAGCAGCGACTTGGTGATCGAGTCCCACGGACCGGCACCAGCCGCGTTCAAAACGAGGTGCACGACGGCGACGACGCCGAATCCAGCCAGCCACGGGCTCCTGATGGCGGAGGAGGTCATGGCCACACCGTACTAGCGGGTCAGCCCGCTGGGTTGCTGCGCGCGGTGAGCCGCACGCGTGGCATGGGTGGCGCGGGAATGCGGTCGGTATCACCGACGTAGCCGCGCACCTGACCGAACCGGTCACCGGACGCCTCCTCCCACTGGTCGCGGTACTCCACGATCTCGTCGTGGGTGCGGCCCACGAAGTTCCACCACATGATGATCTGCTCGGTGAACGGTGGGCCGCCGAGCAGCACGACGCGGGCCGGCCGATCGGTCGGGTTCTCGATCGACAGGGTCGACGGGCCGGTCGGACAGAAGGCCATCTCGCCGCGGTCGAGCGCCGTGCCCTCGACCAGCACGCGATCGGTGTCGAGAAGCACGCCGTGCTCGAAGGTGCAGTCCACCTCCAGGGCAATCGTCCTGCGGGGTTCGATCACGATTTCCGCGCCCAGCAGGGGCGTGAAGGTCCTGACCGGTGACGTCGTGCCGGCCAACGAGCCGAGGAACACCCGGACCGTGGCCCCCGTCAGGGTGATCGGCTCGGTCACGTGGTGCTGGAAGTCGCGCGGGGTGTCCCGGTGCTCGTCGGGCAGGACCACCCACAGCTGCACGCCGTGCAGCATCGTCGTCGCGTCGGTGGACACCTCGGAGTGACAGATCCCGGAGCCGCCGGTCATCAGGTTCATCTCGCCCGGACGCACCAGCGCGGTGTTCCCGGCGCTGTCGCGGTGCTCCAGCTCCCCGGCGAACAACCAGCTGACGGTCTGCAACCCGGTGTGCGGGTGCGGTGGCAGGTCCATGCCCCCGGAGCTGGTGACGTCGTCTGGACCGTAGTGATCGGCGAAGCACCACGCGCCGACGAACGAGCGATGGCGCTGGGGGAGCGTGCGTCGCACGTTCATGGCGCGCAGCCCACCGAGAGGAACCTCGCGCGTGGACAACACGTCGATCTTGGTCATGGCCACATCGTAGAGCGGCCACCTGCGCGCTCGGTCGCTCGCGACTACCTTCGTTCCATGGTGCGATTGCGTCGAGTCAGCTCGTCGATGCCGGGGTGGCGGCGGCTGCGGCGTGGGCGCGGGTTCAGCTACCTGGACGGCACCGGAGAACCACTGGCCGAGCTGGACGTGGTGCGGGTCAAGGAGCTGGTCATCCCACCCGCGTGGTCCGACGTGTGGATCTGCCCACTGCCGAACGGTCACCTGCAGGCCGTGGGGACGGACGTGGCCGGTCGGCGCCAGTACCTGTACCACCCGCACTGGCGGGTGCAGCGCGATCTGGAGAAGTACGAGCACATGGAGCAGTTCGCCCGGGCGCTGCTGCACCACCGGACGACCGTGCGCCGCGATCTGGGCGGCGAGGCGCTTGATCGCACCCGGGTCTGCGCCGCGGTGTTCGGACTGCTCGACCTCGGGATGTTCCGTGTGGGTTCGGACCGCTATGCCGACGAGAACGGCAGCCACGGGCTCACGACCCTGGAACGCTCGCACGTGACGGCCGTGCCCCGCGGCATCGATTTCGATTATCCGGCCAAGTCCGGCCAGATCGTCCAGGTGACGGTGCGCGACCAACGGGTGGTCGAGGTGCTGGCCGCGCTGCGCCGTCGGCGCTCCGGCGGTGACCGGCTGATCGCCTTCAAGGAAGGTGGTCGCTGGCGCGATCTGGCTGCCGAGGACGTCAACGAGTACGTCAAGGATGCGTTGGGCGGCGACTTCACGGCGAAGAACTTCCGCACCTGGCGCGCCAACGTGGTCGCCGCCCGGTCGCTGGCCGTCGCCGAGCCCGCGACCGCAGCGGCACGCAAGCGCGTGGTTGCCGCGACCATGCGGGAGGTCGCAGAGCACCTGGGCAACACGGCCGCGATCGCCCGCTCGTCCTACGTG
>JBBSKV010000085.1:0-6711 GCA_038255955.1 Propionibacteriales bacterium | reverse complement strand
GCCGCATCGGCGGTGATGGCCGGCATGCGCGTCGTGATCGTGAAGTCGAGCGACCAGGGTGAGGTCGATCTGGACGACCTGCGCGCGCAGTGCGACGCCCACGCCGACGATCTGGCCGCCATCATGGTCACCTACCCGTCGACCCACGGCGTGTACGAGCACGGGATCACCGATCTGTGCGAGATCGTGCACTCCCACGGCGGGCAGGTCTACGTCGACGGCGCCAACCTGAACGCCCTGCTGGGCCATGCCGCGCCCGGCGAGTTCGGCGGCGACGTGTCCCACCTGAACCTGCACAAGACCTTCTGCATCCCGCACGGTGGCGGCGGGCCCGGTGTCGGACCGGTCGCGGTCGCCGAGCACCTGGTGCCGTTCCTGCCGACCCACCCGTTGCACCCCGTGGAGTCCAAGCGCGAGGGCATCGGTGCCATCAGCGCAGCGCCGTACGGCTCGGCGGGCATCCTGCCCATCCCGTACGCCTACATCGCCATGATGGGCGCCCAGGGCCTCACGGACGCCACCTCGGTGGCCGTGCTGTCAGCCAACTACATCGCCAAGCGCGTCGGTCCGGCCTTCCCGGTGCTGTACACCGGCGATCACGACCTGGTGGCCCACGAGTGCATCCTGGACGTGCGGCCGCTGACCAAGGCCTCAGGCGTGAGCATCGACGACGTCGCCAAGCGACTGATCGACTACGGCTTCCACGCCCCGACGATGAGCTTCCCGGTCGCCGGCACCCTGATGGTCGAACCCACCGAGTCCGAGGATCTGGCCGAGCTCGACCGGTTCTGCGAGGCGATGTTGGCCATCCGCGCCGAGATCGACGCGGTGCAGGACGGCACCTTCGACGCTGCGGACCACCCGTTGGCGAATGCGCCGCACACGACGCGCGACCTGCTGGACTGGTCCCACCCGTACGACGTCGCCACCGGGCTGTTCCCCGCCGGGAGCATCGATGACAAGTACTGGCCGCCGGTCGGTCGCATCGATCAGGCCTATGGCGATCGCAACCTCGCCTGCTCGTGCCCGCCCATCGAGGCGTTCGCCGAGTAGCAGGTCCTAGGATGTTCGCCATGAGGGGGCGGACCGCGTGGGGGGACTGGCTGTCTCGTCGATCCCTGCGCCAGATCCTGCTGGGACTTGGCGCTGTCGTCCTGCTCGGCTCGGGGCTGTTCGGTGGTCTCGATCGCGCCGCGCCGGAGCCACGCACCGTCCTGGTCGCCCAGGAGGCGCACGTGGCCGAGCCGTTCGAGCTGACCATCTCGCGGGTCGCGTGGTCCGACGACCTGGGCGAGGGGTTCGGTCCGAGCAAGATCGGGCGGTACCTGTTGATCCAGGCCGACATCCGCACCACCCAGGACCTGACGGTCTCGTCGTTCGTCGTGCGCGAGGCTCTGCGGTTGCGAGGGCTGGACGATCTGGCCGCTGACGAGTTCGACAGCGAGCTGGTGGCCAGCGAGAAGGCCGAGCCGCGTGTCGTGGTGACGGCCGACCGGGTCGCGCTGGGCGAGATCGGACCCGGCCTGAGCTACAACGTGGTCTTCATCTGGGAGCAGGACGCGGCACAGCCCCTGCCTGAGGAGGTGGAGGTCGAGTCCTTCGCGCACGGGTTCCGACGCAGCTCGCTGGATGATCAGGAGGACTGGTTTGACCGGATCCCCGACGCCACGGGAACTTTCGACGTCGAGCGGTTCGGGGAGTCCTGATGGTCCGATTGCGCCCCTCGGCGTCGCAGTTCGGCACCGGGGCCCTGGTGGTGGCGGCGCTGGCAGTCGGACAGGTGCTCAACGACACGTTGCCCGACGGCAAGGACGGCGGCCGGCTGTTCGAGCAGCAGGGGGCTGTCGAGCAGACCATCAGCATGCGGACCGGTGATCTGACGGTCACGAAGGTCGAGGGCGCCACCTCGGTGCTGCGTGACTCGTCCGACGGCATCCGCAGCCCGGGGGTGGTGCTCGTGGTGAGCTTCGACTTCGTGGCGCGGGCCGAGCCGTCCGGCATCTCCTACGGGCGTCTGGTCGACGGCAGCGGGCGCACCACCATCTTCTCGGGGTTCGGCCAGCGCAATGACGTCACCTGCCCGGCGTCCCCGGCCGGTCTGGTGTCGCAGTGCAGTGCCGTGGTCGAGGCGGACCCCGGCACCTTGGCCGGCGCCACCCTCGGGCTGGCACCGGACTCGCTGGATCCGCGCTACGACGACATGGCCGTCGTCGACCTCGGGATCGACCGCGACGACGTCGACCGGTGGATGTCGGTCGAGGAGCTTCCCGTCGCGGGTCACAGACTGGGGGAGCGATGAGGACGTGGTGGCGCCGGCAGCGCATCGCGGTGCTGCTGCTGCCGATCATCATGGTGGCGGCCACCGCGGCCAGCAGCATGTACGTGCACGAGTACTGGTGGAAGCGCGGCTTCCACGACGCCGCTGCTGCATCGGCCGACGGGTGGGTGTCGATCTCCGACGAGTACGACGACGGACGCGTGCAGTATCCCATCCGGGCGAAGGTGCGGTTGCGAGGCGCCGAGCAGGTCACCGAGCTTCCCGGGGCGTTCAAACCGGCCGTGGTGCCGCAGGGCGCCACCGTCTGGGAGGTGCGTCTGGACTGGGACGTCGAGCCGGAGGTGTCGCTCTTCGGCTGCAAGGTCGCCCTGTTCGACCGTGACGGTGCCCGGTACGACGCCGGCGTGCTCGGCTTCGACACCGGTGCCCCCACGCCGATCCACGACTGCGTCCCCGACGAGACACCTGGTCCGCAGCCGGCGGTCGGCACGGAGCAGGCTCCGCAGGTGGCAGCGGGGGAGGAGCCGCGGCCTCGGCGGTACTCGACCCGCGTCTACGTGCTGACGGCCGAGGACGCCCGGCCGGAATCGGCGCGGGTGTGGTGGTACCTGCCGCGCTACGCCGAGCTGCCGCTGACCTGAGTGCTGTCGACGAGCGGTGACTGCGCCGCATCGCGGCGGCGGATGACCCGGTCGATGGCGGCAGCGAGCAGCCCGACCAGCGCGATCGTGTAGACGCCGTCGCGCAGCAGGTCCACGTAGGCGCCGAAGGCGATGGCGGTGTCGCGGCTGGTGGGGCCGACGACCAGGCGCCACAGCTCGACGGTGAGGGCGCCGGCCTGCCGGGCCACGATGAACACCAGGCAGAACAGCAGCATCGGCAGCAGGCCACCGATGGCCAGCAGCCGCAGACCGTTGCCCAGGCCCGAGAAGCGTCCGCGGATGTCGGCGGTGGCCTCCGAACCGACGCGACGCACCACCTTCGGGACCCGCTGGACCGATGAGGTCAGGCGGCCCTCCGATCGCTGGCGCGGGGGAGTCTCGATCTTCTGTCCGAGCGCGACGGCGCCGACGGTCAGCCAGGCGATCGGGATCAGGACGACGGCATTGGCGTCGGACAGGAAGGCTCCCAGTCCGTGCGCGATCGACTCCAGTAGACGGGAGAACGGGCCGACCGCCGCGAGGACGGCCTGCCACCGGTCGTCGACCCAGTCGACGAAGCGTCGCTCACCGACCCAGTCCCAGGCCCGTTCCTGGTAGCGGGCCAGCTGGCTGGCCAGCAGGAACAACCACAAGACCTCGACATAGGCCGCGATCAGTCCGAAGCCCACGTGCTTGGCTGGCAGGTCGAGCCGGCTGATGCCGAAGCGCAGGGTCAGCGCGACGGCGACCAGAGCGACCATCAGCGCACCATCGGCGATGATCGTGCGGTCGATGTCCGCACTGCCCCCGTAGAACAGGTCGGAGTTGCCGAAGATCTCGTCGTAGACGGCCGCGTTGACGAACGCGCGCAGATCCTCCTTGAGATATCCCTGGGCGGCGTACACGGTGAGGAACGGAATCAGGGTGCTGGCCAGCAGCCCCAGGTAGCGGGCGCTGCGGCGCTGATCGTCCACGCCTGCACCGAACGAGGCCCACGGCAGCGAACGGGCCACGTGCCGCAGCATCAAGATGATGGCCGTCAGGGTGGCCATCGGCGCCAGCGGCAGCAACAACCCGGCCAGCGTGTGGTGGGAGTCGCTGATCGTGACCGAGGCCCACAGCACGCCGTTGCGCACCGCTGCACCGGCCAGGAAGATCGCCAGCAGGGTCGGCAGGTGCACGACGGACAGGCGCAGCCCGCCCAGCACGACCGAGATGGCGTCGGAGACAGCCTCCCGCAGCGAGTTCACCCCGCGATCATAAGGGGCAACCACCCGTCGAACGTGTGGCGCGGTCTACGGGGCCCGCAACAACCGCACCATCGCGGCGTGCCCACGTGTGCGGGCGTGGTCGAGCGCCGTGACGCCGTCGCGGTCGGCGATGGAACGATCGGCACCTGCGTCGAGCAGGAGGCGGACGATCTCCTGGTGGTTCCTGCCGCCGTCGCCGAGGATGACCGCTTCGAGCAGCGCCGTCCAGCCGAGCCGATTGACGTGATCGATGTCGATCGACGTCTTCAGGACTCGTCGCACGTAGTCCACGTGACCACGGTCGCTCGCCGGGATGAGCGATGTCCCCCCGAATCGGTTCACGATCGTGAGGGTGGGGTCGGCAGGCAGGAGCGCCTCGAGCATCGCGGCACTGCCGGTCACCCCAGTCACCAGCCAGGGCGTGTCGTGCTGGTGGTCCAGTGCGTCCGGGTCCGCGCCCATCGCGACGAGCAGCCGAGCCACAGCCAGGCGGTCGTGGGTCGCGGCCAGCAGCAGGGCAGATCGCTCGAGCCGGTCGCGTGCCTCGAGGTCGGCTCCTGCGCGCAGGGCGCGTGCCACCGCGTCGGCATCACCGCGTCGTGCAGCATCGAGCAGGACGTCGTCCGGCCGCGTGATCGTGGCTGCGTCGTCCAGCGCACGGGCCAGGACGGACTCGAGCCCCGAGTATCCCCGCTGCCTTGCCATCTCCAGCGGTGTCGGATCCTCCCGCGCCGACGAACGACCCAGCTGGACGCCACCAGCGACCAGAACCCTGACGGTGTCGGCGTACCGGGTCGTGTCCTTCCCCAGCCAGACTGCCTCGTGGATCGCCTGGTAGCCGAGTCGATTGACGTGGTCCCGGTCGATGTCGGCCTGCAACAGACGTCCGACCACGACGGCGTGTCCGCGTTCGGCCGCACGGATCAGGCCTGTCCCGTCGAAGCTGTCCTTCGCGTCCACCGTCGCGCCGTGGTCGAGCGTGAGGTCGAGAACGTCGACATGACCCTCGCTCGTGGCGATCAGGTAAGCGGACTGCTCGGTCTCGTCCTTCGCGTTCACGTCCGCACCGCGCTCGATCAGGTCACGTGCGCGTTCCACGTCGTTGGACCATGCCGCTTCGCGGAGCTGTTCGTCGAGCTGTGCCTGCTCCTGGGGCCCTGGCTGTCGTGGTTGTTCGACGCTGGCCGACGGCGCGGTGTGCGTAGGGGCCCGTGACGGCGATGCGGACACGGCGGGATCCCGCCGTTCGCCAGCACTGCAACCGGCCAGCACGAGGACGGGGATCACGACGACCAGCTGCAGCTGTACCCGATTCACCAGATGTGCCCGCCTCCCTGATCAGCCAGGACGGCGTCAGACCGCCATCGTGGCGATCGGCGGGGTCGTTGGCTGCTCGGAGCCCCCGGCCGGCTCGATCGTGACGGCGATGCGGTCGGCCGACCCGAGACCCTTCATGATCGTGGTGCCCGACGTGGCGAAGGTGCCCTGCGAGTGCGGCCCCGCGTCGTCGATCATCCACAGCTGGTAGACCTTCTCCTTGCCCGGAGCGGGCAGGTCCTTCGCGACCACGACGGCCGAGTCCTGGCTGACCGACGACACCATGCGCATGTTGCCGCCGTCATCGAAGGACTTGGTCTGCGTGTCGGCGTCCGCTGCACCCAAGATGGTGCTGACGGTAACGTTCTGCACGCTCAGGTCTTCGGCCCGCTGGTGCTCGACCAGATATCCACCGGCGCCAGCGGCGCCGACCAGGAGTGCGGCCGCGACGGCCAGACGGGGGAGCGCTCGGCGGAACCGGCCGGGCTGGTCGACGACCGTGCGGCGCTGCTGCGGCGTGTGGGCGATCTCGGCCATCAGGCGCTCACGCAGCAGAGGCGGCGGAGCCTGCTGCATCGACTGGCCGATGCGGCCGGTGGTGGCGGTGAAGCCGGCCAGCTCTTCGCGGCAGTCCGCACAGGTCTCCAGGTGCGCCTCGAAGCGGGCGCGCTCCAGCTCGTCCAACGCATCGAGTGCGTAGGGAGCCGTGTAGGAGTGCAGATCGATGGTCATGCTTCAACTCCCATGCAGTCGCGCAGGCGGATGAGTCCGTCGCGCATTCGCGTCTTGACGGTGGCTTGGTTGGCGTCGAGCATCTCGGCCACCTCGCTGTAGGTGTGTCCTTGGTAGTACGCCAGGACGATGGCTTCGCGCTGGATGTCGGTGAGGCCGTCCAGGCACCGACGGACCTGCTCGTGCTCCAGACCGAGCGAGACCGTCTCCTCGACGACGTCGTAGTCCGGACCGCCGGTCCAGTCGTACTTGCGCTCACGGTCCGATGCCGCCTGGTCGTGACGCACCGCGTCGACCGTGCGCCGGTGCGCCAGGGTCAGCAGCCAGGAGCGTGCCGAGCCGCGAGAGGCGTCGAAACGCGTGGCGGACTGCCAGACCTGCACGAACACCTCCTGGGTGACTTCTTCTGCTCGGGATGGATCACGGATGATGCGTCGGGCCAGTCCGAAGACGGCCGAACCCATCTGGTCGTACAGCTGTCCGAGGGCTGCTT
>JBBSKV010000084.1:0-6767 GCA_038255955.1 Propionibacteriales bacterium | reverse complement strand
TCGACCATGCGGATGGCGTCGGACGCCTCCCAGATGTCGCCGTTGCCGAGCACCGGAATCTCGGTGACGGCGGCCTTCAGCTCGGCGATGGCGTCCCAGTCGGCCTGACCGGAGTAGTGCTGCACGGCGGTGCGACCGTGCAGGGCGATGGCGGCGGTGCCCGTGTCCTGCGCGATGCGCCCGGCGTCCAGGAAGGTCAGGTGGTCGTCGTCGATGCCCTTGCGGGTCTTCATGGTGACCGGCACGCCGAACGGCGCTGCTGCGTTGACGGCCGAGGTGAGGATCTGGCCCAGCAGGCGGTCCTTCCACGGCAGCGCCGCTCCCCCGCCCTTGCGGGTCACCTTGGGCACGGGGCAGCCGAAGTTGAGGTCGACGTGGTCGATGCCATGCTCTTCGCACAAGATCGTGACGGCCCGCCCGATGGTGTCCGGATCGATGCCGTACAGCTGCACCGACCGGTACTGCTCGTTGGGCGCGAACCGCAGCATCGACAGGCTCGTGCGGTCACGCTCGACGATGCCGCGCGACGTGATCATCTCGCAGACGTACAGACCCGCACCCTGCTCGGCGCAGAGCTGGCGGAAGGCTGCATTCGTGACGCCGGCCATCGGCGCCAGCACCACGGGGGTGTCCACGCTCAACGGGCCGATCCGCAGTGCGGAGGGAAGCGTCGAGAGGGTCACCGCACCATTGTCTCAGCCGTGCGTCACGGCTTCCACCGCACGGCAGTGGCGGGGTCGTCGGACTGGGCGTCGACCGAGACGAGGGTGCGGCCCTTGGCGATCAGGAACACCAGACACATCGAGGCTTCGTCACCGGCCAGGAAGCTCTTCGGCAGGCTGGTGCTGGGGCAGGGCTTGAACGCTCCGTTGATGACGTTCGGGGGGACGATCGTGTTGGCGTCGTCGTGCGCCACGAACGGGGCGCCGAGGCCCCCGAGGCCGGCCGGGCCCTCGTTGGCCACGGTCGCCTTCACGTAGTACGGGGTGGAGGACTTGCTGGCCGCATCGAGCGAGAAGAACCGGAAGTCCTTGATCTTGCCCTTGGTGATCTTGTCGACCGTCAGCGTGACTGCGCTGGACGCACCGTCGCCGACCTCGAGCACCACGGTGGCCGCAGTGCCGGGAGCCAGCTCGGTGCTCGGTTCGGTCAGGGTGACGCCGGCCGGCATCTTGAAGCCGTCCGGCGTCGGCACCGTCGGCTCGGGCGCAGGATCGCTGCCGCCGCACGCACTCAGGGTCAGCGCCGCCGCGATCACGATCGCGGCTGCTCTCGACGGGCTCTGACGCAGCTTCACACCACCAGTGTTGCCCACCGGAGGATCAGCACCCGGGGAGGCGCGCCGCCAGCCAACCGACGACCTGGTCGAGCGCGATGCGTTCTTGCGTCATCGTGTCGCGCTCGCGGATCGTGACCGCCTGGTCCTCGAGGGTGTCGAAGTCGACCGTGATGCAGAACGGGGTGCCGATCTCGTCCTGACGGCGGTACCGCTTGCCGATGGCCGCCGCATCGTCGAAGTCGACGTTCCAGAACTGGCGCAGCTCGGCGGCGAGGTCGCGCGCCTTGGGCGAGAGATCCTCGTTGCGCGACAACGGGAGCACGGCTGCCTTGCACGGCGCCAGTCTCGGGTCGAGCTTGAGCACGGTGCGCTTGTCGACTCCGCCCTTGGAGTTGGGTGCCTCGTCCTCGGTGTAGGCGTCGATCAGGAACGCCATCATGGAGCGGTTCACGCCGGCGGCGGGCTCGATCACGTAGGGCGTCCAGCGCTCGCCGGAGACCTGGTCGAAGTACTGCAGGTCCTTGCCGGAGTTCTCGCTGTGCGTCTTGAGATCGAAGTCGGTGCGGTTGGCGATGCCCTCCAGCTCGCCCCACTCCGAGCCGGCGAACTCAAAGCGATACTCGATGTCCACGGTGCGCTTGGAGTAGTGCGAGAGCTTCTCGGCGGGGTGCTCGAAGAACCGCAGGTTCTCGGGGTCGATGCCCAGCCCGGTGTACCAGTCCATCCGGGTCTTCATCCAGGTCTCGTGCCACTCCTCGTCCGTGCCGGGCTCGACGAAGAACTCCATCTCCATCTGCTCGAACTCACGGGTGCGGAAGATGAAGTTTCCGGGTGTGATCTCGTTGCGGAAGCTCTTGCCGATCTGGCCGATGCCGAAGGGCGGCTTCTTGCGCGAGGTCGTCATGACCTGGCTGAAGTTCACGAAGATGCCCTGGGCCGTCTCGGGACGCAGGTAGTGCAGCCCCTCCTCGGACTCGACAGGGCCGAGGAAGGTCTTGAGCAGGCCGTTGAACATGCGCGGCTCGGACCACTGGCCGCGGGTCCCGCAGTTCTCGCAGGCGATCAGCTCCATCTCGACCGCGTCCGGGTCGTCCAGGTTCTTCTTCTCCGCGAAGGCCTCCTGCAGGTGATCCTGGCGGTAGCGCTTGTGGCAGTTCTGGCACTCGACCAGGGGGTCCACGAAGGCCGAGAGGTGGCCGGACGCCTCCCACACGGCGGTGGGCAGGATCACCGAGGAGTCGAGGCCGACGACGTCATCGCGGCCCTGCACCATCGAGCGCCACCACTGGCGCTTGATGTTGTCCTTGAGCTCGACGCCGAGCGGGCCGTAGTCCCACGCGGACTTCGTGCCGCCGTAGATCTCGCCGCACTGGTAGACGAAGCCTCGACGCTTGCTGAGGCTGATGACGCTGTCGACGGTGCTGGTTGCCATGGGTGAATGTCCTGTCCGGCTGGGTGTCGGCGGGCCTGTGCGGATCGTCGTGACGATCCGCGCCCGATGCGTGGCGAGTGTATCGACGGCGCAGCGGCGGCCACCGGGCGTCCACCCGACCCCTCGATCAATTTGACAATGGTTCTCAACAAACATGAGAATGATTCCCATGAAGCGAGCTCTTCTTTTCGTGGTCACGTCGGCCCTGGTTCTGTCGGGATGTGGCGGCGCCAGCACCGACGACGGCCGACCGAGCGTGGCCGCGTCGTTCTACCCGTTCGCGTTCGTGGTCGAGCAGGTCGGTGGTTCCTTCGTACAGACCGACAATCTCACCTCCCCCGGCGTCGAGCCGCACGACGTGGAGCTGACCCCCAAGCAGGTGGGCCGCGTGCAGGACGCCGACGTCGTCGTGTTCGAGAAGGGCTTCCAGACGGCCGTCGACAACGCCGTCGAGCAGGCCGGCCGCAGCGCCGGCAGCACGATCGACGTCTCCGCCGTGGTCACCGAGACCGAGGACGACCCCCACGTGTGGCTCGATCCACAGAACATGGTGCTGGTCACTCGTGAGGTCGAGACGGCCCTGGCAGCGGCGGACCCGACCCACGCCGACGCGTTCGCCACGAATGCCGATGCGCTGGTGGCGGAGCTCGAGACGCTCGACGCCGACTTCAGCGCGGGCCTCGAGACCTGCGAGAGGCGCACCATCGTCACCAGCCACGCCGCGTTCGCCTATCTGGCGGCCCGTTACGACCTGGTCCAGGTGCCGATCGCCGGCCTCGACCCGTCCAACGAGCCCTCGCCACGCGAGCTCGCCGACGTCACCCGACTCGTGCGCGACGAGGGGATCACGACGGTGTTCACCGAAGAGCTGGTCAGCCCGGCGGTGGCGCGCACCGTCGCCAACGAGACGGGCGCCCAGATCGCGACGCTCGATCCCATCGAGGGGCTCGGCGACGACACCAGCGACGAGACCTACCTGACCCTCATGCGCCGCAACCTCGAAGCGCTCCGTACGGCAAACTCCTGCCAATGACCGCATCCACTGATCCTCTGGCCGTGGAGGGAGTGTCCGTCGCCCTCGACGGGCGCCTCGTGCTGCACGACGTCGACCTACGCGTCGGTGCAGGCGAGTTCGTCGTGCTGCTGGGGGCCAACGGATCCGGCAAGTCGACACTCGTGCGCGCCGCCGTCGGCCTCGTGCCGACGATCGGCGGCACGGTGCGGCTGTTCGGGACGCCGCTGGCGCGGTTCCGCGAGCACACCCGGCTCGGCTACGTCCCCCAGAGCACGCGCGCCGCGGCAGGCGTCCCGGCCACCGTCCACGAGGTGGTGCTGAGCGGCCGACTGGCCCGTCGCCGGTGGCTCACGCCGCGCAGCAAGGCCGATCTGGCGGCGGTCGCCTCCGCCATCGACCGCGTAGGGCTGACCGACCGGGTCAAGTCGTCAATCAACGACCTGTCCGGCGGCCAGCAGCAACGCGTGCTGATCGCCCGGGCGCTCGCCACCGAGGCTGATCTGCTGGTGATGGACGAGCCCACCGCCGGCGTCGACCATGCTCAGCAGACGACGCTCGCCGCCCTGCTGGGTGACCTCGTCGCCGAAGGCACCTCGGTGCTGCTGGTGGCTCACGAGCTCGGCCCGATGCAGCCGCTGATCGATCGCGCCGTCGTCCTCGACATGGGTCGCGTCATCCACGACGGCCCGGTCGACGACCTGGACCACGACGACACCCACACGCACCTGCACACCGGCGCACCGGCGCGCGGCAGCATCCAGGGCGAGGGGGTCTGGCCATGATCGAGCTGCTGGACTACGACTTCATGCGACGCGCCCTGATCGCCGCGATCTTCACCGGCCTGGCCGCCCCCGCCATCGGCACCTTTCTGGTGCAGCGACGGCTCGCCCTGCTCGGCGACGGTCTCGGTCACGTCGCGCTCACCGGTGTGGCCCTGGGGCTGCTGACCGGGGTGGCGCCGCTGGTGACTGCGGTGATCGTGGCGGCCCTGGGTGCGCTGCTGATCGAGGTGTTGCGCGCCACCGGCCGCACCAGCGGCGACGTCGCGCTCGCGATGTTGTTCTACGGCGGCATCGCCGGCGGCGTGCTGCTGGCCAATCTCGCCGGCGAGAGCGCGAACACGCTCAACTCATACCTGTTCGGCGCCATCACCACCGTCTCGACCACCGATCTGGTGCTCGTCGGCGCGCTCGGCGTCGTGGTGGTTGGGTTGTCAGTGGGTCTGGCTCCGCAGCTGTTCGCCGTCTGCCAAGACGAGGAGCACGCCAAGGTCAGCGGGGTGCCGGTGCGCCTGCTCAGCGCCTTGATCTCGGTGCTCGCCGCCGTCACGATCACGCTGGCGATGCGCACCGTCGGCCTGCTGCTGGTCTCGGCCCTGATGGTGGTTCCGGTGGCGGCGGCCCAGCAGATCACGCGCAGCTTCCGGTCCACCCACTTCGCGGCCATGGGGATCGGCCTGGCCGTCGCCCTCGGCGGCGTCGTCTCCAGCTATCAGATCGAGACCCAGCCCGGCCCCACGATCGTCATCCTTGCGATCCTCGTGTTCGGGGTGCTGGCCGCGGTGGGCGCGTTTCTGCGCCGCCTGCGGGTCGAACCGGATTCCGTCAATTCAGGTCGGGAGTGACCGCCATGGTCGAGTCACCACGCAACACCCGTCAGCGGCGAGCCGTCGCTGCCATCCTCGACGATCTCGCCGGATTCGCCAGCGCCCAGGAGATCCACGACGCACTGCTCACCAAGGGTGAACAGGTCGGCCTGTCGACCGTCTACCGCAACCTGCAGGCGATGGCCGACGCCGCCGAGGTCGACGCCCTACGAGGCAGCGACGGCGAGACGCTCTACCGTCAGTGCAGCGCAGGACACCACCACCACCTGGTTTGCCGTTCGTGCGGCCGGACCGTCGAGGTCGAAGGACCCACCGTGGAGCGCTGGGCCGATGCGGTCGCCGCCGAGCACGGCTTCAGCAATGTCGAGCACACGCTGGAGATCTTCGGCACCTGCGCGGAATGTGCCTGAACCGATGAGAATCCATCATGTCGACGGACCTGACCTGACGGCAGCCGACGTCTACGGCATCTGGAAGATCCGGGACGTCGTGTTCTCCGTCGAGCAGCAGTGCGACGAACCGGACGTCGACGACCTCGACCTGCTTCCCGGCACGACGCACCTGTGGTTCGCCGACGACGATGGACCCACCAGCTACCTGCGCGTGCTCACGGATCCCGACGGCGCACGGCGCGTCGGACGCGTGGCGACCCGGATCGATCAGCGCGGCGGCGGCCTGGCCGGCCAGCTCGTGTCCGAGGTCACGCGCCGGTGGGGCGCGGGCGTCCTGCGGTTGAACGCCCAGGCCTACCTGGAGGACTGGTACGGCCGATTCGGCTACGTCCGCAGCGGGCAGAACTTCATGGAGGCTGGCATCGACCACGTGCCGATGGATCGCCCGGCGGGCGGCTCCTCCTGAGCGTCCGGGCACAATCTTGGGCGACCATCGTCGCATGAGCCGCAGACAGTCGATTTGGTGAGTAATTCGCTGAAATAGTAGGTCGAATCCCTTGTCCTCGAACAGGCGTTCGAGTAGACTGGAGGCATGAACTCGGAGCCCACCAACGACGCGATGCGCCTCGCAGCGCATGCCTTGCGTTCTGGTGATGCTCGTGAACGAGCCCGCGCCATCCAGGTGGCCCAAGATGCCCTCGATGCGGCGAAGGCTGTGGCGTGGTCCGAGCTGCAGATCAGCCGCGACCACGAGCTCGATGGCGCGTCGACTCTGAACGCGTGGGTCCGCACCCAGCTGCGCCTCAACGCCGGACAAGCCACCGTCCTGGTTCGTAACGTGGCCGCTCTGGATGAGCTGCCGCGGGTGGCCGATGCTGCGATCTCGGGGCGGATCAGCGCCGCGCACGTCCGCGTGTTCGTCTACGGGCTGGCTCATGTAGGTCGGGCCAAGATGCGGGAGTTCGAGGACGTGTTCGTCGAGGTCGCCCTCGCGCATGACCCCGGCGAGCTGTTCGAGGCCGTCAAGCACCTCAAGGACATCG
>JBBSKV010000083.1:0-6783 GCA_038255955.1 Propionibacteriales bacterium | reverse complement strand
GTGATGGTGTGCTGCATCTTCATGGCCTCGAGCACGACGACGACGTCGCCCTTCGCGACCTGTTGGCCCTCGGTGACCGCGACCGTGACGACCGCCGCCGGCATGGGGGCCAGCAGCGAACCCTCGGCGACGACGTCGGCCGGGTCGACGAAGGTCGGCACGGGGATGAACGAGAACGATCCGTCCGGCCCGTCCACGTCGACAGCTCCCGGGTGCACGTCGACCGCGAACCGCTCGATGACCCCGTCGTCGTCGAGCACCACGAGGTCCGGGGTCGAGGAGACCACGGTGAGCCCGTCGATCTGCGACTGCACCAGGCGTCCCCGCTCGGAGGAGTACTCGACCTGCCGGTCGGGCTCGTAGGTGCGCGCGCGCGGTTGGCTCGGGACGTTGCGGAACGCCGCGGGGATGCGGGTGAGCACCCGAGCCGTGATCGACGCCGTCTCGGCCTCGGCCAGTGCTGCCGCCAGGGCCGCCTTGCGCACGGCTCGATCGTCGGTGGCCGGTGTCGTCCAGTCGGCCAGTCGCTGGTCGAGCAGCGCGGTGCTGAGGTTCTCGGCGACGAAGTCCTCGTCGGCCAAGATCGCGAGCAGCAGATCGCGGTTGACGGTCAGCCCGTGGATGCGTGAACGCCGCAGCGCCGCGGCCAGCCGCCGGATCGCGTCGCCGCGGTCGGAGCCGTGCGCGACGATCTTGGCGATCATCGCGTCGTAGTGGATACCGACCGTCGACCCGGACTCGACGGCGGAGTCGACCCGGATGCCAGCGCCGGACGGAATGTCGAAGGCGCGCAGCGTGCCGGTCTGCGGGGCCCAGTCGTCGGCCGGGTCCTCGGCATAGAGGCGCACCTCGATGGCATGGCCGAACGGCTCGCCCGGCCCCTCCCCCAGTGCCCTGCCCTCGGCGACGGCGATCTGTGCCGCGACCAGATCGATGCCGAAGATCTCCTCGGTGACCGGGTGCTCGACCTGCAGGCGGGTGTTCATCTCCAAGAAGAACACGCGGTCGCCGTCGACCAGGAACTCCACCGTTCCCGCGCCGACGTAGCCGACGGCCGTGGCGGCCGCGCGGGCTGCGTCGTGCAGTGCGGTGCGCGTGGCGCCCGTCAGGTTCGGCGCGGGCGCCTCTTCGACGACCTTCTGGTGCCGTCGCTGGATCGAGCAGTCACGGTCGCCGACGACCCAGACGGTGCCGTGGGTGTCGGCCATGATCTGCACCTCTACGTGCCGGGCACCGGGCAGGTACGGCTCGACGAACACGGTCTCGTCACCGAAGGCCGATCGGGCTTCGGCGCCGGCAGCCGTCATCTCGCCGGCCAGGTCGGCCGGGTCGGTGACCACGCGCATGCCGCGCCCGCCGCCGCCGGCCGAGGCCTTGACCAGCAGCGGGAAGTCCGCCGGAGTCGCGTCGTCGGGATCGACGCTCAGGATCGGCACACCGGCGTCGGCCATCAGCTCCTTGGCCCGGATCTTGGAGCCCATCTGGTCGATGGTGTCGGGATGCGGACCGATCCAGGTCAGCCCTGCCGCCTGCACCTGCCGGGCGAAGTCGGCGTTCTCGGACAAGAATCCGTAACCGGGATGGATCGCGTCGGCGCCGGCCTTCCTGGCCGCCTCGATCACCAGGTCGCCGCGCAGGTAGGTGTCCGCCGGCGCGTTGCCCGGCAGCCGGACGGCGCGGTCGGCCTCTCGCACGAACGGCGCGTCGGCGTCCGCGTCGGAGTGCACGGCCACGGTCGACAGACCGAGGTCGCGACACGTGCGAAACACCCGCCGCGCGATCTCCCCCCGATTGGCAACCAAGATGGACGTGATCATGCAGCACCCCCGGTCGCCAGCGACGAGCTCTGCGAGGAGCGTGAGCGAAGCGAGGCGCCTTCAGACAAAGGGCTCGCGCAAGCCTGCGGCCTCACCACGCCTCGACCGCTCGTCCCTCGCGGCCGGTTCCTAGCGAGCTCGCGAGCGTGAGGCGCGCCAGCGCCGAAGGGCACGGTCGCTTCGCTCCCTGGCGAACAAGTGCGTGGGTTCACAGGCGGAACACTCCGTATCCCTCGGCGCCCTTGACCGGGCGGGTGTTGATGGCCGACAGGCAGATGCCCAGGATCGTGCGGGTGTCGCGCGGGTCGATGACACCGTCGTCGTAGAGCATCCCGGACGTGAAGAACGCGAGCGACTCCTTCTCGATCTGCTCCTCGATGAAGGCACGCATCTGCTGGTCGCCCTCCTCGTCGTAGGGCTGGCCCTTCGACTCCGCTGCGCCACGCGCCACGATCGAGATGACGCCGGCCAGCTGGGCCGGGCCCATCACGGCCGACTTGGCGTTGGGCCAGCTGAACATGAAGCGCGGGTTGTACGCCCGGCCGCTCATGCCGTAGTGGCCGGCACCGTACGAGGCGCCGATCACGATCGAGATGTGCGGGACGGTGGAGTTGGAGACCGCGTTGATCATCTGCGCGCCGTGCTTGATGATGCCGCCCTGCTCGTACTCGGCGCCGACCATGTAGCCGGTGGTGTTGTGCAGGAACAGCAGCGGCGTGTCGATCTGGTTGGCCAGCTGGATGAACTGGGCAGCCTTCTGGGCCTCCTCGCTGAACAGCACGCCCTGGGCGTTGGCCAGGATGCCGATCGGGTGGCCGTGCAGCTGGGCGAATCCGGTCACCAGCGAGGACCCGTACAGCGGCTTGAACTCGTCGAACGCTGCGCCAGAACCTTGGGGGCCGTCCACCAGCCGCGCGATCACCTCACGCGGATCGAACGGGATCTTCAGGTCGGTGGGCACGATGCCGAGCAGCTCCTCGGCGTCGAAGACGGGGTCGGCGTACGTGGGCGCGAGGACGGATCCGGCCTTGCGCCAGTTCAGCCGCTTGATGATCGCGCGCCCCAGGCGGATCGCGTCGCGCTCGTCGACGGCGAGGTAGTCGGCCAAGCCGGAGACGCGGGCGTGCATCTCGGCGCCACCGAGGGACTCGTCGTCGGACTCCTCGCCCGTGGCCATCTTGACCAGCGGCGGGCCACCGAGGAACACCTTGGCGCCCTCCTTGACCATGACGACGTAATCGCTCATGCCGGGCACGTACGCGCCGCCGGCGGTGGAGTTGCCGAACACCAGGGCCACGGTCGGCCGGCGATCGGCGCTGGCCTGCGTGATGCTGCGGAACGAGCCACCGCCGGGGATGAAGATGTCCTTGTGCGTGGGCAGGTCCGCGCCCCCGGACTCGACCAGGTTGATGGTCGGCAGCCCGCACTCCAGGGCGATCTGAGCGGCGCGGTGGCCCTTCTTCAGCGTGCTCGGGTTGGACGCTCCGCCCTTCACGGTGGGGTCGTTGGCGACGATCATGCACTCGACGCCCTCCACCACCCCGATGCCGGTGACGAGGGAGGCGCCGACCGCGAAGTCGGTGCCCCACGCGGCCAGGCTGGACAGCTCGAGGAACGGGGCATCGGGGTCGAGCAGCAGCTCGATGCGCTCGCGCGCGGTCAGCTTGCCGCGGGCGTGGTGGCGGTCGACGTAGCGCTCGCCTCCGCCGGCCAGCGCCTGCGCGTGCTGCTCACCCAGATCGGCGACCCGCTCCAGCATCGCGGCTCGATTCGTCGCGTACGTCTCGCTCGTCGTGTCGACGTTCGTCTTCGTCACCTGTTCGCCTCTGCTCATCTCAGTAGCCCAGCAGCTTGGCGGCCAGGTCGTTCAGCACCTCGGTGGCGCCGCCGCCGATGCCGAGGATGCGGGCGTCGCGGTAGTGGCGCTCCACCTCGGACTCGCGCATGTAGCCCATGCCGCCGAAGATCTGCACCGCCTCGGACACCACCCACTCGCACGCCTCGACGGCCGTGTTCTTGGCCAGCACGGCGTCCAGGATCGGGCTCTCGCCCGCGGCAGCCCGTTCGGCGGCCAGCCGGGTGACGGCGCGGGCCGCGTCGGTGCGCCGGTGCATCTCGACGAGCTTGTGACGGATGACCTGGCGGGTGATCAGTGGCTTGCCGAACGTCTCCCGCTCGCGGGCGTAGGCCACGGTCAGGTCGAGTGCGCGCTGCGCGGTGGCGTACGCCTGAGCGGCGATGCTGACTCGCTCGTTGACGAACTGCTGCATGATCAGCACGAAGCCGCCGTCGACCTCGCCCACGACGTTGCTGGCCGGCACCCGCACCTGGTCGAAGGTGAGCTCGGCGGTGTCGGAGCACTGCCAGCCCATCTTCTTCAGCGGCTGGGAGACGGCGAAGCCCGGCAGCCCCTTGTCGATGACCAGCAGGCTGATGCCGCCGAAGCCTTCGCCGCCGGTGCGCACCGCGGTGGTGACGAAGTCGGCGCGCACGCCCGAGGTGATGAAGGTCTTGGCCCCGGTGACCACGAAGTCGTCGCCGTCGCGCACCGCCCGCGTGGTGATGCCGGCGACGTCGGAGCCGCCACCCGGCTCGGTGACGGCAAGCGCGCCGATCATTCGGCCAGCCAGCGTCGGACGCACGTAGCGGTCGATCAGGTCGGCGTTGTCGCTGTCGATGATGTGCGGCAGCGCGATGCCATGGGTGAAGAGGCTGGCCAGCAGGCCCGTGGAGCCGCCGCCGGCCAGCACGGACTCGGTCATGATCGTGGCATCGACGATGTCGCCGCCCGAGCCACCGAGCTGCTCGGCGAAACCGATGCCGAGCATGCCGACCTCGGCGGTCTTCTCGTGCAGGTCACGCGGCAGCAGACCGGCGTCCTCCCACCCGGGCAGGTGCGGGGCAATCTCCTTGGCGGTGAACGACGTGACCATGTCGCGCAGCGCACGGCGTTCGGTGGTGTCCCAGGGGCTCATGCGATCTCCCTCGACAAGAACTCCGTGGGTACGGAAACGACGCGAGCCCGCAACCACTCGCCGACGGCCTTGGCCTGCGGGTCCAGACGGGTCGACGACGAGACGCCTTCGCCGAGCAAGCCGTGCAGCACGATGTTGACGCCCCCGAGATTGGGCAGCGGGTGGATGTCGATGTCCAGCTCGGCGGCCTCAGGCAGCAGCGCTCGCACCGTGGCGTCGTCGAGCAGATCGATCAGCCACGCAATGGCCGCTTCCCGCTGACCGTGGTCGGCCGGGATCCAGACGCCGATGTTCGCATCGCCCCCCTTGTCCCCCGACCGCGCATACGCGACCTCCCCGAGGGGCGCTCGGGTCCCGCTGAGTGTGACCTTCTGGGGCTCCGACGGCGCTTTCTGGCCCTTAAACGTCACACTCAGCGGGTCCTGGACCAGGGACGGAGGGGGGATGTCCTCGCGGCGGCCGTCGGCGTGGACGACGACGTGGGGCACGTCGGTCTGCGGGAGGTAGGCGGCGCGGTAGATCCCGAACGGGGTGCCGGCGGCGGGTGGGCGCGTGACAGTGAATCCGGGGTACGAGGCCAGTGCCACCTGCACCGCTGCATCGCTGAACGTGCGACCGACCGGCTCGGGCTGGGCGCTGCGCACGTCGCAGCGCAGCAGCGAGGTGGCCTGCGCCTGCGTCTGTGGGTCGAAGACGTCCGTGCGGTCCAGGTGCCACACGATCTCGTCGGGCGGCAGCGCGGCAAGCCCTGCCTCCATCTGAGCGGTGATCCAGGCGGCCTTGGCCGGGATGTCCAGCCCGGTGAGCAGGAACTCGACGCCGTTGCGGAAGCCGCCGAGCGCGTTCAGGCACACCTTGGTGGTGGCGGGCGGAGCCGATCCGCTGACACCGTGCAGACGCACACGGTCGGTCGATTCCTGAGTCACGACGATGCTGTCGAGGTGGGTGGCGACGTCGGGGTTCAGGTACACCGGCCCCTGGATCTCGTACACCAGCTGCGCGGTCACGGTGTCGACCGTGACGGCCCCGCCGTGCGCCTCGTGCTTGGTGATGACGCAGCTGCCGTCGGCGTCGATCTCCGCGATCGGGAAGCCGAGCGGACGGCTGTTGTCCAGACCGGTGAAGCCGGCGAAGTTGCCGCCGGTGGCCTGCGTGCCGCACTCGATGACGTGTCCGGCGACGACCGCTCCGGCCAGCTGGTCGAGGTCGTCGCGACCCCAGCCGTGGTGGGAGATGGCCGGCCCGACCACGACCGACGCGTCGGTCACCCGCCCGGTGACGACGATGTCGGCCCCGGCGTCAAGGGCCGCAGCGATGCCGAAGGCGCCCAGATAGGCGTTGGCCGTCAGCGCGGCCCCGAACTCGTCGGACATCTCGCGCACGTCATCGCCCTCGACGTGGGCGATGGCGACGGCCAGGCCCTGTTCTGCGGCGATCTCACGCAGCTTGTCGGCCAGACCGGCCGGATTGAGACCGCCGGCATTGGTCACGATCTTCACCCCGCGCTCCTGGGCCAGCGCCATGCAGTCGGTCATCTGGCGCACGAACGTCTTGGCGTACCCGAGCGTCGGGTCCTTCATCCGGTCGCGACCGAGGATCAGCATCGTGAGCTCGGCCAGGTAGTCGCCGGTGAGGTAGTCCAGCTCGCATCCTGGAACCGCGCTGGCCTCCAGCATCTCGCGCATCGCCGACAGCCGGTCGCCGTAGTAGCCGGAGCAGTTCCCGACGCGCATCAGCGATCCGCCAGACGCCGGGGGTCGTTGCCGGGCAGCCCGGCAAAGGTCTGCACGACGTCGAGCCAGTCGTTCGCAGCCGGTCCGTCGGCGAGCACGTGGACGTCGTCGCGATGTCGGCGGCGGGTGGCGAGCAGCGCGAAGTCCCACGCGTCGCCCGTGACCCGGTCTGCTGCGTCCTCCGGGCCCCATGTCCAGGTCTCGCCGCTCGGCGCGGTGAGCTCGACGCGCACCTCCGCGGCGGGCGCCTCGCGTCCT